>JACCZH010000063.1 GCA_013696045.1 Chloroflexia bacterium | reverse complement strand
GCTTTCCTCAATCGCCATGGTTTCGTACACGGGCACATCCGGACCGGCAGAGAGAACTACTCGTTCCAACCGTAATCGACACCCAACATATCGAATAAGCGCTCGTTGTGTAACCGGAAATACTCTTCAAGCCAGGCGCGGGTTTCCGGCTTGAGGTCGGAATACGGAAACTGCTTGTGGCCGCTGTACTCTTCCGGCTGCCACCCGGGCAGTCCCAGGTACGTCGCCGTGTTCTTCAGCACCGACGTTGGATCGCGGTAGAGCTCTTCAGACTGGATGAAGAGCAGCTGTTCGCTTGGGAACGCGTCAAACCAGGCCTGCAGCTGATCGGCATAGATGCCACGCGCAAGGTACGAGTGATGATGGTGATGCGCTCCAAAGAGACCCGCTTCAACTTCCTTGCGCAGGCGGTCGCCTTCGAGCTCGAGCGCCTCTTCAAATGTCGCCGCTTCCTCGTACCCCAGTCGCCGCATGTGGTGGTAGTGTGAGTACGCTCTGTCGACCGGGTTTCTCAACAGGCCGATGATCTTGACATCCGGAATCAAATCCGCGATGCGTGACGGCGCTAGTGGATGAAAGAGGTAGCCGGCAGCTTCACCAGTGATTTTTCGACCACCTTGACCGTTGTTGGATTTAAGAGAGTCCGGAGATGGGAAGTTGCCCCGGTACCAGTCCGGACCTTTGACATAGTACGTCTCGCGGTTGAAGAAGTGAATCTCCTTCACCAGCGCCCCGCAAATCTCTGGATGCTCACACACCCGGTCATAGAGATATGTGGTGCCGCAGCGTTGGCCACCGATGATCAGGAAGTCGGGTAGCGGTCCAAGGCGTCCTGTAACCTCCCGAACCTTGATCGCTGCGTCCAGGAAATTCCACCGGCGGCGTAGAAGGGTCTGTTTCACGGTCGTCGGCAGGACCTTTACCGCAAGCTTGCGGGTATCCATCGCGAGCTGCCTGGAATTCATGCATCCATCCGTTCCACGACCGGGACACTCTCGTGAGTTATCGTCGGAGATATGCCGCTGGGCAGCACATCCGCGCAGCGCACGAATCCACACTGCACCAGGTAATCGACGATCTTGCGGGCGTTTTGCTCCGGCCGGCATCCGACGGTGTCGAGTGTGATCTCGGGATTGAGGGGCGGCTCGTACGGATCATCGATTCCGGTGAAATCTTTAATCTCTCCGCGTCGCGCTTTCGCGTACATGCCTTTGACATCACGCTGTTCGCATACTTCCAGCGGCGTGTCAACAAAGATCTCGATGTAGCGGTCCGCTCCGATCATATTGCGCACATCGTTGCGCGTTGCGCGGTATGGGCTTACAGCGGCGCAGATCACAACCCCGCCGTGACGCACAATCTCGGCCGCAACGAACCCGATCCGCCGGATGTTGATGTCGCGGTCTTCCTTGCTAAACCCGAGGCCCTTCGAGAGATGGGTTCGGACCACATCTCCGTCAAGCACGGTGACCTGGCGGCCTTGCTCGAGCATCAGTGTCGTCAGCACATCAGCAGTGGCCGACTTGCCGGCGCCGCTCAAGCCAGTGAACCAGATGCAGACGCCCTGGCGATGCCGCGCCGGATACGTCTCGCCAAGGATATCGGCAACCTCGGGCCGCGTGAACCACTCTGGTAACTTGCGTCCAAGGTTGAGGAAGTCCTCGCGCACCTGTGTCCCGGAGATCGAGGCGGTCGTCGCTCCGTTGGGAACCCGGTCAGCTTCTTCATAACGCTCCTCAGCGGGAAGATAGACGAGCTCCTGGAAAGGCACGACCTTAACCCCAAGCTCGTCACTGAAATGATTGACCAGGTCCTGCGCGTCATAGGGACCGTAGAAAGGATTGCCGGCCGAATCCTTGCCGGGGCTGGCGTGATCGCGGCCCACGACAAAGTGGTTAGCCCCGTAGTTGCGGCGGATCAACGCGTGCCAGAGCGCTTCCCGCGGGCCGGCCACGCGCATTGCGAGCGGTAGCAAAGAAAGCAGGATTCGCCCCGGTTCGTAGTAACGCTGGGCCAGCGCCTTATAGGTGCGCACTCGCGTGTAATGGTCCACATCGCCCGGCTTGGTAAGACCAACGGCTGGATGCAGCAAGAGCACTCCGTCCACTGCCTGCGCCGCGCGCTTGGTCAGCTCTTCGTGCACCCGGTGCAGCGGATTCCTGGTCTGAAACGCAACCACGTTCTGACGGTGGAGCGCCTGTAGACGCTCGCGTGTCTCGGCGGGAGTCAAACGCAGATCCTCAAAGTCATGCCGGCGTGGTAGCTGCAGCACGCGAATGGGACCCGAGATATTGAACTTGCCCCAGCGCTGCATCTCGGCCACGAGTGGATGTCGGGGGTCTCGCGTGCCGAAGACTTTCTCGGCAACCTCGTCAACCTTCCAGGGATAGATCTCCTCGATGGTCATGATTGCGACGAGCTCGTTCTTCGAGTTCCTCAGCGCGACATCCAGGTCAAGCTGGATCGTGCCGTCCGGTTCGATTGGTAGCGTCACCGGAATTGGGAAGATGTGCCCGCTGGCGAGGCGCATCTCGTCCAGCACGCGCTGATGATCTTGCGCGCCCATGAAACGGTCCAGCGGCGAGAACGCGCCGGTCGCCATCAGCTCAAGGTCGCAAATCGACCGGTCTCCAAGCTGCAGTGAGGGCAGCGTGTTCGCATACGCGCGCAGCTCCTCAAGCGCCTCGCCAGGCGCCATGAGATCTACCAACTGGCCCCCATATGGGGAAATCAACTCCACGTGTCCGTTCGATCGATTCACTCGGCTTCCTCCATTTGAATGGTGTTTGTGCTCGCGCACTGTGGACAAATCGCTTCAATCACGCCGGTGAGAGGGCATAGCTCATATCGCGGGCTTCCCCGCGCTTGCCGCAGGGCCCCTCGCAGCGCGCTCGCCACACTGGCGCCCCGTGCTGGATGCTGATGCGCTGCCGCGTCGTCGTGCCGCCATTGACCGGCTGGATCTGGGCGCCAACCCGGGCCAAAGAAGGCCCAGTGCCGGTCGGCAGTCACCCGGCGTTCCAGGACCAACCCGTCCGCATCGGTCACGACAACTCCCGGAACCACCGCCAGCTGAGCCAGCTGGCGGTTGCAACTCGCGCAGCATATTTGTCGAGCCACGTCATCATGAATCGCGGCCAGAACCGTCATTACTGTTTTCTTGAATAGGCCGGGTTTTCGGCCTCGACACCAATGTCGCTGACAGGAACGCCAGCGGGCCATTCAAAACGCGGCCCGGGCCACCGGGTTGGCGCGCGAGCGGGCCTGGTTCGGCTACCGAACACTGAACCGGCGGAGATATGGCCTGTCAGGTAGCCGGCGGTCGTAATCATGAGACCGGCTACGATGGCTCCGGCGCGCGTGAAGCCTGCCCAGCCGCTGCCCATGAGGGCGGCGCCGACGCCTCGCGCGACGCCTTGCGGCAGGGTGGCAAAGGTATAGGCGCGTTCCGAGGCGAGCCCGTCGCCTGCTCCAACGAGCGTGGCGACAAGCACCTTCGATCGTCCCTCGGCGTGGCATCGGCGACGGTAGTAGTCCCACGTTGCCCGGTTTGAAGGCACGCGATGGTAGACGCGCGCGCTCGGCTCGTACATGAAGACGGTTCCCGGCACAAGCTGGCTGGCCCGGATACAGAGCTCCGTCTCTTCGCAGCCAGAAGGCTGGGCGCCAACGCGGCCGATACCGCTTCGAAATCCTCCAGCGATCTCAAAAACCTTGCGCCGAAACGACATGTTCGCCCCGATGAGGTTTCGCACCGGAGCGGCCGTCTCCGGCAACCCCCGATAGGTGCACCCGACGACCCAGTCGAACTCCTGAGGGAACCAGGTGGGCCGCCCGCTCGACCAGAGCGGCTCAATTGCGCCCCCAACGCCATTCACCGACGGGTTGTCATAGCCCGCGCTGAGCCGGGACAGCCAATCTGCCGCCGCGATGGCATCGTCATCCAGGAAAGCGATGATGTCACCGCGCGCGGCGCGCACACCGCAGTTCCGTGCTCCGGCAAGACCTTGCGC
>JACCZH010000060.1 GCA_013696045.1 Chloroflexia bacterium | reverse complement strand
GATACGGTCCCGCACCACGGTCGAGTTGGCGACAAACCGGTCAACACGGTCCAGCGTCGCCCGGTCACGCCATCGAAAGGCGGCCATCAGCGGACGCAATCCATTTCGCGCGGCCGCGGGAAGCCGTTCGCGCTCGCAATACTGATCGAACGCCCAGGCGAAGCGCATCGGCGAGTGCACGTAGCTCACATGCACTGCTCCCTCGGGAGGACGCACCATTTTCGCCCAGGCGCTCGACGACGAGAGCACCAGATCGCACTCTGGCACACGCAGTCTCTCGAATGCCATTGGATAAACCGGCAACACCAGCTGGTGGTTCGTCCGCACGCCGGGCAACCTGTCGATCCACGTGGGGCGTATATCCCACTTTCGGTATTCCTCAGGCATCGCGTCGGGCTCGTACATAGATGTGTAGACCGGAGAGTGCGGAGCCAGCGCGTGCATCGTCTCCAGCACCCGTTCCGCGCCACCAAACTGGTTCAGATAATCATGAACCAGCACCGTGCGCCCGGGCAGTTGGAGTTCCCGCATGTCCTCTCCAGGAATGTCCGTTTGAGAACCGGCCTTAATATGCGCCACGAGCGGTCAACATCGCCGGCAATGTCCTCAACATGATCTTTACGTCCAACCACGGTGACCAGTGCTCGGCGTAATACAGATCGAGCCGCACCATTTCGTCAAACGCCAGGTTGCTGCGCCCGCTGACCTGCCACAAACCGGTCAGGCCCGGCGTAACCAGCAGCCGGTCGCGGTGCCATTCGTCGTAGCCAGCCACCTCGGCCGGCACACCGGGCCGCGGACCCACAATGCTCATCTCGCCCAGGAACACGTTGAAGAATTGTGGGAGCTCGTCCAGGCTGGAGCGTCGCAAGAACTTGCCAACCCGCGTCCGCCTTGGATCGTTCTTATCCTTGAAGAAGAAAGGGTGATTGCCGTACATATTCTGAAGCTCGGCCTTCTGCGCCTCGGCGTCACGCACCATGGTTCTGAACTTGTAGCAGATGAAGCGTCTCCCATTGCGTCCCACTCGCTCTTGCCGGAAAAAGACCGGTCCGGCGGAATCGAGCTTGATAAGCAGAGCAAAGAGCAGGAACACCCAGGAGAGCCCGACAATTACCAGCGACGCGAAAGCAATGTCCATCGCGCGTTTAACAAAGTAGTTCCAGCCGGAGATCTCGGCCGACTTCAGGCCGATCATCGGCAGGCCGGCCACCTCGTGAATATGCACCTGGTCCATCGCCAGCTCAAATAGGTCCGGAACCAGCTTGAACTCAACGTCCACATCACGGCATTGGTCCATGATCCAGACCATCTTCTCGTGCGCGGTCGGCGGCAGCGCGATGATTACCTCGTCGATCCGCTCGCGGACCACGATGGAGCCTACATCCGCGCTCGTGCCCAGATGCAGTGGCCGGATGATCTTGCGCTGGGTGGCGATAGCCAGCTCGATGTCAGCCGGACCGTCGTCAACAAAGCCAATCACCTGATAGCCCAGCTGTGGCTGTCCCAGCAACCACTGCATCAACCGTTGTCCTGCCTGACCCGCCCCAACGACGATGACGCGATCTACACCGATGCCGCGCAGCCAGAGTCTTTCCCTGGACAGCCTGACAACTAATCGCTTGAACAGAAGCAAAGTGATAATGACGAGGGGAGCGATAAGGAAAATGGCTCGGGACGGAGAAAATTGTTGGAAGAACGCATACAGAACCACCATCGCCATTGCGATGATGACTCCACCGGCAAGAATTAGGGCCTCATCCAGGAAAGTCACCCAGCGCGGCATACGGTACAGCCCACGTATCTGGAACACAATCAACGTTAAAATGGCAAGCAGAATAATAATGTCGCGAAAGTATGACAGCGGCTGCTGCGCCGCGGCGCTGACAGGACCGCCGATCTCGACGCTATAGCGCAGCCAGTAGGCTATGGAAAAACCAAGGACGACAATCAGCGCGTCGGTCACCATCCGACCCCCGACCGCCAGCCAGCGTGGCACCCCGTCTATTCCGCGATGTTGTA
>JACCZH010000037.1 GCA_013696045.1 Chloroflexia bacterium | reverse complement strand
ATGTCGATTGTGGCCATGAGAACAACTCCTTCTATGGGGGGAATTCCTACAGCAAGTATAGGCGGCTGCCAGACTCTGTCGACCTGTTTCTGGCCGACAAAGTCTGGCAACCACAACGCTGGGAACTTACCTTCACGCTCCGTCTATCGCCGCCCAGACCTTTGGCGCAACCAGTGGCAGATCAAGATGCAGGATCCCCAGCGGCGAGAGGGCATCCATAACGGCGTTGGCGACGGCAGGCGTTGAGCCGATCGTTGCAGCCTCGCCGATACCTTTTGCGCCGAGCGGGTTCAGTGGTGAGGTCGTCACCGTGCGATCCAGCGTGAATTCGGGGAAGGCGTCGGCTTTGGGCATGGCGTAGTCCATCAGAGTGGCGGTGATGAGCTGGCCGGACTCATCGTAGACGGCCTCTTCCCAGAGTGCCTGGGCGATGCCCTGGGCCAGGCCGCCGTGAATCTGGCCGGCGATCAGCAGCGGGCTGATGACGTTGCCGCAGTCGTCGATGGAAAAGTACTTGAGCAGCGTCACCTGACCGGTGTCCCGATCGACCTCGCAGGCCACGATATGGGTGCCGAAGGGAAAGGTCTCGTCGTCGGGCTTGAAGTAGTCGGTCGTGTTGAGGCCGGGCTCCATATCGTCCGGGATATCCCCGCCATAGGCTGCGCCGGCGATATTGGCCAGGGTTACCGAGCTCTCGGGTGTGCCTTTCACCCGGTATGTGTCGTCCACAAGCTCGATGTCCTCAACGGCGACTTCCAGCATGTGGGCGGCGATCTTGTCGGCTTTTTCGCGAATCTTGTTCAGCGAGAGCATTAACGCGCCGCCCCCGACAACCAGTCCGCGACTACCGGACGTACCGTGACCCTGGGCGGTGTTGTCGGTGTCGCCGTGGTGGATGACGATGTCGTCGTAGCGTGCCCCGAGCCTGGCGGCCACGATCTGGGCGAAGGTCGTCTCCTGGCCCTGTCCGTGAGGCGAGATGCCGGTGTAGACACTCACCGCGCCGCTGGGCTCGACTTTGAGGATGTTGCTTTCGAACGGCCCGAAACCGCAGATCTCGACGTAGGACGCCATACCGATGCCGTAGAGTCTCCCGGCGGCACGTGCCTCTTCCTGCTCTTTCCGGAGCTGCTGATAGTTGGAGACCTCCAGCGCCTTGTCGAGCGCGCGCCCATATTCACCGGTGTCATAGATCTCGCCGGTGGCGGTAGTGTAGGGGAACTTCTCCGGCGGGATGTAGTTGATGCGGCGCACGTCCGCCGGATCTTTGCCCATTGTATGGGCCAGGATGCTGACGGCGCGCTCGATGTAATAGGCAGCTTCCGGCCGGCCAGCGCCTCGATACGCGCCGACCGCCATGGTGTTGGTATAGACGGCTTTCACGTCGGTCATGATGGCGGGGATGTCGTAACAGCCAACGGCCATCGTGGCTGTCAGGCCAACGAGATCCAGACCGCGTGGATATCCACCAGCGTCCTGGATAACCGTGAGCCGCATACCGGTAATTTTGCCGTCGCTGGTAGCCGCCAGCTCAATATCAGCGATCTGGGCGCGTCCGTGGTGGGTAGTGGCCATGTTCTGGGTGCGGTCTTCGACCCACTTGATCGGACGCTTGAGCTTGTTGGCGATTGCCGTGACAACCAGATCCTCCTGATAGGAGCCGATCTTACTGCCGAATCCTCCGCCGACTTCCGGGGCGATGACCCGTAGCTGAGACTGCGGGATACCGGCCTGTGCCGCGACCTCGTTTCTCCAGGAATGCGGCGTCTGGGTTGATGTCCAGGCAGTCAGTCCTCCGCTCAACGGATCTGGCGCGACCGTCGTGGCGCGGCCCTCCATCGCCATCGGGATGAGCCTCTGGGAGACGATACGCTGCGAAACTGTCACCTCGGCGTTCCGGAAGGCTGCATCGACATCACCTTCGGTGTGGACCTGGTGCAGACCGACGTTGTTCTCGATCTGATCCCAGACGAGCGGACCAGCGCCATCCACGGCGGCTTCGTAGTCAATGACGGCCGGCAGCTCTTCAAAGTCGACGGTGATGAGCTCGACGGCATCCTGCCCCTGAACGACCGATTCAGCAATGATCACGGCAACCGGTTCGCCGATCCAGCGGACTTTGCCCTGAGCCATGGGCTGGACCTCTGGAGTCGGGATCGAGTCATCGTCATCTGTGCCGACATATTCGGTTCCGACGCCTTCCATCATCAGTCCACAGAACTCGCGCAGCTCTTCGTTGGTGTATACGGCGACCACGCCGGGAGCGTTTTTGGCGGCGGAGGTGTCGATGTTGTTGATCGTGGCGTGGGCGTAAGGCGAACGGTAGAAGACTGCGTGGGTCATGCCCGTCAATTGTAGATCGTCGACGTAGACCGATGAGCCCGTGATGAGCCGGGGATCTTCCTTGCGACGCACTCGCGCCCCCATCATCGCGCTGCGAACCATCGTCCCTCCTTCGGCGGTATGTTGGCTGATTCATCTCTGAATTCCAGCGTACCACCAGATGACCGGGGCAGGATCTGTCTTCATGTGATGACGGACGGTGATGGCTACGCGCAATGCTGTCTTATTAACTGAGTGAGGGCGAGTAAAGGGGTATTCTCGAAGCGTCTGTTCCCGCAGTTCGCCTCAGGAGGTTGCCAGTGTCAAAGCCCTCAATCCAAGCGTACCCCCCCCCCGCGCCGGTCCAGAAG
>JACCZH010000034.1 GCA_013696045.1 Chloroflexia bacterium | reverse complement strand
GAGCTGGGTAGCCACCAAGTACGATGTTAACCAGCTTGTGGTTGGACGGGTTACGCAGCTGGCCAACTTCGGCGCCTTCGCCCGTATCGAAGATGGCATCGAGGGCCTGGTTCATGTCTCTGAACTTTCCGAGGCGCGAATCTCACACCCGCGGCAGTACGTCTCTGAGGGTCAGGATCTCCTGCTCCGGATCATCCGTATCGATCCACAACGGCGCCGCATGGGTCTCAGCTTGAGGCGCGGTATTGACGCGACCGATGAAGAGGTCCAGGAAGCGCTCGGCGAAGAGGCTGTCGCGCTGAAGCACCGGTTGATGGAAATGGAGATTGAGCCAGATCCTGATGCCCCTGAACAGGACAGCTACTCAGCCGAGTCACGCGACGAAGCTCCACAGGCTGACACATCCGGCGAGGTTGTCACAGAGATACCACCGGCCGCAGAGGCTCCTGAGGAACAGTTGTCGGGCACGATGGCCGACCAGTTGGCTTCTTTGAGCGAAGAGCTTGGAGCCGAAGAGTCAGAGCAAGTCGCGGAGGAAGAGCCGCTAGTCGAGGTGGAAGAAACGGTCGTTGAGGCTGAGCCGACCATCGACGCAGCTGTTGAAGAGGCGGAAACGCGTCTTGAAATCGAGGCTGCCACAATCGAGGACACCACCACCGAAATAGAAGCTCCGGCAAACGACGACGCCGAGATTGATACCTCGTCCGAGGATGAAATTCCGGCCGCCGCCGAAGGATCTTCCGAGCAAGATGTTGATACATCCGCTAACGAAGCTGGTGAAGATGACGACGATAAGGAGAAGGCGGGGTAAATAACCGCTTACCGGTTCTGTCTCACCAGCTCGAACCTTCATACTCGCTCTTGAGAGGTCATGACGACCTAGCGCGGACAAACACCGAAGCCACGAGGTTTACGCTCGTGGCTTCGGTGTGCGTCTAGCAGTACTTAAGCGAGATATTTCCAACTCACCGGTTTTGATGACGTTCAGAGTGTGGCACACTGTCTATACGGGCCTCATTAAAATCGCTGGAGAGACCAAATGGCAGATAAATTCGAAAAGTTTACAGAACGCGCTCGCAAGGTCCTCACCCTTGCCCAGGAAGAAGCGCAACGCTTCAACCATAACTACATCGGCACAGAGCATCTACTACTCGGATTGGTCCGGGAGGGCGATGGTGTCGCGGCAAAAGTGTTGAGCAACATGGGCGTGCAGCTACCGAAGGTGCGCTCGGCGGTTGAGTTCATCATCGGACGTGGTGACACCGGCGTGACCGGAGAAATTGGCTTGACACCGCGTGCCAAGAAGGTGATCGAGCTGGCTGTCGACGAGGCACGGCACCTTAACCATCATTACATTGGAACCGAACATCTCCTTCTCGGCCTCGTCCGAGAGGGCGAAGGCATCGCTGCCGGCGTGCTTGAGAGTCTTGGCGTGAACCTTGAAAAGGTGCGCGCGCAGGTGTTGCAGGTCGTGAGCCAGAGTGCCGGTTATCAACAATCGAAGCAGACAGCCAAGACGCCATATCTCGACGCGCTTGGCTTTGACCTAACTGAAGCGGCCCGCGCAAGCAAGCTTGACCCGATTATCGGACGTCAGAACGAGATTGAGCGGGTCATGCAGATCCTCTCACGCCGCACCAAGAACAATCCCGCACTCATCGGCGAGCCGGGCGTTGGTAAAACCGCTATCGTCGAAGGACTTGCCCAGAAGATCATCTCAGGTGATGTTCCCGAGCCGTTGCAGAACAAGCGGCTGGTGGCTCTGGACATCGGCGCGTTGGTGGCCGGCACGAAGTACCGTGGCGAGTTCGAAGAACGCCTGAAGACGATTGTTGGCGAAGTCAAAGAGACCGGCACAATTCTCTTCATTGATGAGCTCCACACACTCGTCGGAGCCGGAGCGGCGGAAGGCGCGGTTGATGCCGCGAATATCCTGAAGCCTGCGCTCTCGCGCGGTGAGGTTCAGACGATCGGTGCAACGACGCTTGACGAGTACCGCAAGTACATAGAGCGCGACGCGGCTCTTGAACGCCGCTTCCAGCCGATTCAGGTGCCGGAGCCGACGGTTGAGGAAACAATCTCAATCCTGACTGGTATCCGTCCACGCTATGAAGAGCATCACAAGCTGAAAATTCTCGACGAAGCTCTGAACGCGGCGGCAACACTTGCAGCCCGTTACGTGACCGACCGCTTCATGCCGGACAAGGCGATTGACCTCATTGACGAGGCCTCATCTCGGGTCCGTATGTATCGTTCTGTTTCACCGCCCAGCCTCAAGGAAGCCATGCGCGGACTTGAGAGCCTGCAACGTGAGCTCGACGCGGCCGTCTCTGGCCAGGAGTTCGAGCTGGCGGCCGAGCTGCGCGACCGCGAGCGTAAGCTGCGTATGCGCATCGCCGATCTTGAGAAGGATTGGAAAGAAGAGCAAGGTAGCGACGTTCCCGAGGTGAGCGAGGAAGATATTGCTCAGGTTGTCTCGATGTGGACGGGCATCCCGTTGACGCGGCTGGCGGCTGAAGAGTCCGAGCGCCTGCTTCAAATGGAGGCGGCGCTGCACGAGCGGGTCGTTGGCCAGGACGAAGCTATTACCCAGATCTCCAAGGCGGTTCGCCGTGCGCGCGCAGGTCTGAAGGACCCGCGCCGGCCAATAGGATCGTTCATCTTCCTTGGCCCGACGGGCGTTGGTAAAACCCATGTGGCGCGCACTCTGGCCGAGTTTATGTTTGGCTCTGAGGACGCTCTCGTTAAAATCGACATGAGTGAGTTCATGGAGCGTCACTCCGTCGCCCGGCTCGTTGGAGCGCCTCCCGGCTATGTTGGCTATGAAGAGGGTGGCCAGCTTACAGAGGCGGTGCGCCGCAAGAGCTATTCGGTGATTCTGCTCGACGAGATCGAGAAGGCGCACCCGGAAGCGTTCAACATGCTGCTGCAAATCCTGGAAGACGGCAGCCTGGCGGACGCCAAGGGCCGGCGGGTCGACTTCCGCAACACGATTATCATCATGACATCCAACATCGGCGCCGAGCAGATTACCAAGGACACGAGCCTTGGCTTTGGCGGCACGCCGGAGGGTGACTCCAAGATCAAGCAGGATTACGATGTGATGAAGGAGCGGGTTATGGGTCAGCTCAAGCAGACCTTCCGCCCGGAGTTCATCAACCGTATTGATAGTACCGTCGTGTTCCATCCGCTGACGAGCGTTCAGATTCGCGAAATCGTGAACCTGGAGCTGGAGCGCATTCGCAAGCAGCTGCTCGAGCAGGAGATCATCTTCGAGATCACCGAGGGCGCTATGGATCTGCTGGGTGTGCGAGGCTACGACCGCCAGTACGGCGCGCGGCCACTGCGACGCATCATCCAGAACCTGATCGAGGATCCAATCGCTGAGGGTCTTCTGGAAGGCCGGTTTACTCCGGGTATCACGGTCAAGGTTGACGTCGAGGACGATCTGCTCAAGATCGTGTCGGGCGACCTGGCGACCGTCGGGTAACAGCCGGACACGCATTCAGACGCTAGACTCGAACGGGGACGCCTGCAGGCGTTCCCGTTTCTCGTACAGAGGGATGACAAGGATGGCGAAACAGCGTACAAAGTACGTGTGTCAACAATGTGGGCTTGAGAGTCCGGGCTATTACGGACGCTGCCCGGACTGTGGAACCTGGGGCTCGATGGTTGAGACCGTTACAGCCGCGGCTCCACGCGCCACGTCGCCGCGTGCGGTGTCCGGCGCTCCGGTGGCGACAGCGCAACGCTTGAGAGACGTGCCGAGTGCCGATGTCGCACGACGGCCGGTACCAATGCGCGAGTTCTCCAGGGTGCTTGGTGGAGGGGCGGTTCCCGGAGCGCTGGTGCTGGTGGGTGGCGACCCCGGTATCGGGAAGTCGACGCTACTGCTACAGTGTGCGGCCGGGATCGCCGAGAACAATGGTCCGGTGTTATATGTAACCGGAGAAGAGTCTGCCCAGCAGGTGCGGCTCAGGGCCGACCGGCTGGGTCTGAAGGCCGACAATCTCTTTATCCTGCCAGAGACCCATCTCGACACTATCTTGCGGCAGGCTGAAGCTTTGAACCCGACGGTAATTGTCGTCGATTCGATACAGACGGTGTATGTAGACGAGATTACGTCGGCCGCAGGAAGCGTTAGCCAGGTGCGCGAGTGCACCGCGCGCCTAATCGCATACGCGAAGCCGCGCGATGTAACAGCCTTTATTGTTGGTCACGTGACCAAAGAAGGCGCGATCGCCGGGCCAAGGGTGCTCGAGCATATGGTGGATGCGGTGCTCTATCTGGAAGGCGAGCGATTCCAGCAATACCGCATCCTGAGAGCCGTGAAGAATCGTTTCGGATCGACTGATGAGGTCGGGGTGTTCGAGATGGTTGAAGCCGGGATGCGTGAGGTGCATAACCCGAGCGAAGCCTTTCTTGAAGAGCGCTCGCAGAACTCGGCCGGCTCGACGGTGATTGTCACCGTTGAAGGCACCAGGCCGATTCTGGTCGAGGTGCAGGGTTTGACCACGTCAGCCGCGTACGGCAACGCGCGGCGCACCGCGAACGGGTTTGATCTCAGCCGGCTGCAGATGCTGGTAGCAGTACTCTCGAAGCGTGTCGGATTGCCGCTGGCCGATCAGGACATCTATGTC
>JACCZH010000031.1 GCA_013696045.1 Chloroflexia bacterium | reverse complement strand
TGGCCGAGACGCGCTCGATGGGGATCGTCAAGCTGATGGCGGCGGCCGGCTATGACTTCATCTTTATCGACACCGAGCATGGCATGTACGGCATCGAAACCGTGGCGAACATGGTCCAGATGGCGCTAGCCTGTGGCCTCTGCCCGCTGGTGCGGCCGGCCGGCCTCTCCTACACGCTGGTGGCGCGGGCACTGGACACCGGCGCGCAGGGTGTTATTGTGCCGCGGGTCGAGAACCGGCAAGAGGCGGAGAATGCCGTCAGCTTTGTGAAATACCCGCCCGCCGGGCGGCGCGGCGCGGGCGGCGATGGGCGCAATGGTTACGAGCGGCGTGGGGTTCGCGAGGCGGTTGAAGAGTCAAACGCCGAGACGATGGTTGTGTTGCAGATCGAGTCGGCGGCGGGGTTGAAGAATGTCGACGAAATCGCCTCGGTCTCAGGTGTCGACGCGTTGTTGATCGGGCCAAACGACCTTTCGATCTCGCTCGGGATCCCTGGTGAGTATGAGCGGTCCGCGTTTACCGGGGCAGTTCAGCAGGTCATGGATGCTTGCCGCAAGCACGGCATAGCCGCGGGAACGCTCGGCATAAGCGGCGCGGCGCTTAAACCGTATTACGATCTCGGGTTCCGTTTCCTGCTTTGTAATACCGACGGCAACATGATCGCCGAAGCTGCCTATCGGGATGTCGGCGTGATGCGGGAGTTTGCAGCCGGCGGCAACTGAGAATGCGCCAGGATTTGCGCGTTTAACGCGTTGCGCGAGTGCTGCCGGGCTAACTGTTCGGCCTGTTCCTGGTCACGTGCGGCGATAGCCTCGTAAATGGCACGATGCTCTGCCACGGCAGTGACAACCCGTTCCGGGGTGCCAAACTCATGTGCCAGGATTGAGCGCTGCGAGTCGAATAATAACGCGAGCAACTGTGGCAGGCGCGAATACCTGGCGCCCGAACGCAGGATTTGATGATATTGGCTGCTGGCGCCTGAGACGCCTGCGATATTGTGTGCTTCGTATGCCTCTTCCATGCGCTTGACGGTTTCACCCATTGCGGCGATCTCGGCGCGGCTCATGCGCTCGGCCGCGCGGCGCGCGGCAAGCCCTTCAAGCATCTCACGGATCTCGAAGATCTCGATCAGGTCATCCAGGGTCATGGTTGGCACGATCAAGCCACCGCGCGGCGCGTGATCGATGAGCCGCTCCGCCTCAAGCCGTCGCAAGGCTTCGTGGACGGGCGTCCGGCTCATTGATAGCGCCTCGGCTAACTCCACCTCGATCAGGCGCGCGCCCGGCGCGATCACGCCACCACGAATCGCCTCACGAATCACAGTATAAGCAACGTCGGATGCGGAGCCCTGGTGGTTGACTTGCTCGCGCAACTCGGCGACGCGTGCCTGGAGGTTCACTTTCTCGTTGTCCACTTTGCCGTCCTCTTCACTGAACCATCAGAAATCAGCATAACCGAACCGGCTTTGGAAATTAACCCTCAAAGATACCCGCGTGCACGTGCATACATTAACATGCATCAGTACGCATGCTACCGTACCGGGACCACGAACATAAAAAGAATGAAGGGACAATGACGAGTATGACAGGCAGACAGCAGGTTCTTACGACGTCAGAGGCGACGAATCGAACGTTTCCATCCTTCCAGTTCAGCGGGTCTCACCAGGATATTGGGCGTCAGTACGGGGAATCCTGCCGGGAGCTCGTCCAGCAACATCTGGGGCTTGCGCTCGATCGCTTGCGGTCGAAGTCTCAGATAGATTCCACCTCCGCGCTGGAGCGCGCGCTGCGTTACCGGCCGTTCGTGCAGCGTTACGCGGCGTTCTTCGACGAGGAGATCCAGGGAGTTGCCGCGGGAGCGGGGTTAACACTCGCGGAGGCCTATCTGCTCCAATTGCGCGCCGAGGTGGCGGGCAGTGTCATCGATGAGCAGGCAATGGCTGACAATCAGGAGTGCACAAGCTTCGCCGCGCTCGCGGAAACCACGACAAACGGCGCTCCGCTTATCGGTCAGAACGCTGATCTTCCCGCTTTCTATCGCGACATTAGTGTCGTTGCGGAAATTCGTCCGGACCCTTCGCCGGGCTCGGATAAAGCGCTTCCGGCTGTGCTCATGCTCCTGCCGGCCGGACAGGTGTCATACATCGGCATCAACGATGCAGGTATGGGTGTCTTCGCCAACTTCGTGACATGTGACGGTTGGCAGCTTGGCTTCCCGCGCTATCTTCTCTCGCGTCTCATTTTGACAAAGGGGACGGTTGACGACGGCATCGCACTGGTGCGCGGGACGCAACGTGCCTCTTCGCGCAACCTGATGGCGCTTGACGCGCACGGCACGGCCGCCGATCTGGAAACCACCCCAACGCGTGACGCGCGGCTTGATCCTGAGGACGGCCTGCTGGCGCACTCTAACCACTATGTCGCGGAGTCGCTTCAGAGTGAAGAACGCTCCAAAGGGGAACATCTGAGCAATTCTCATGTGCGGCTGGAGCGCATGCGCGAGCTACTGAAGGAGCATCGCGGGACTATCAATGTCGAGACGATGCAGGTGATCCTGCGCGATCGAGCCTGTCACCCGGACAATCTGTCACGCTCGCTTGGCGACCAGGACAACGACATCATTACGTTTGCGTCCGTTATTGCAGAGCCGGCTGAAGGACGAATGTCGGTCGCGGTCGGCCCTCCACACGAAAATGCCTACAACACGTACGAGTTTTCTGGCTAAGAATGGGCACATCGGGGATGGCTTATGCAGTTCGAATGTGATGTACACACAGAGGAGAGGAACTCATGGACGAATCCACGCGGCATGACGATCTGGTCGAGGAGCGGGCACGCACCGGGTCACTCGGTAAGAAATTGACACGACGGCGCTTTGTTGTCACGACCAGCGCTGCGGTTGCCGCGGCTCTACTTGCATCGTGCGGTAGCGACGACGATCCGGACATCGATCCCACGGCCCCGACCTCCGGCAGAGACGAGCCAGCGGCGACGGAGGGTAGCGGAGACGAGAACACTCCGGCAACGGAGGAAGAACCGACGTCACCGGCCGATGCCCAGGCAACCGAGCCGATCGGCGAGGCGACGAGTGGCGGCCGGGCGGTCATTGCGCTCATACAGGAGCCCGGCCAGATGAACGAGTTCTTCAACGCGCAATCAGGATCTGGGCTCTCGATCCTGGCGGTCGAGCCACTCTTTACGCCCGACGCGTCAGGCAACTACCTCCCGATTCTGGCGGCCGAAGTTCCAACGCTTGAGAACGGCGGAATTTCCGAGGACTTACTGACAATTACCTATACCCTCAAGGAAGGTCTTACCTGGTCGGACGGCGAGCCGTTCACCGCCGAGGACATCAAGTTCACGTTCGATGTGTACAAGGACCCCGGCAGCACCACGCAGGCCGGCCCGGAGTACACGCTGATCGAGTCGGTCGAAGTCGCCGATCCGCTGACGGCCGTGGTAACCATGTCCGAGATTAACTTTGCCTACCTTGACCTCTGGCAATCGGTCCAGCCGATGCACATGTTCGACTCAACCACCGTTACCCTGGAGCATCCGCTCGCGCGCATGCCACTGGGCACCGGCCCATACGTATTCGCGGATTGGTCAACAGGGGCCGAGATCCTGATGGAGCGCAACGAGAACTACCGCAACCCGGATCAGGCGCTGCTGGACGGCGTCACGATCAGGGTCACACCGGAGAAAGAAACCGCCATTGCGTCATTCATCGCGGGCGACTTTGACACGGTCTTCTTTATCGTTACAGGTGACCTTCCTGCCGTGACCGAAGCTCAGGAATCGGGCCAGGGTGTCGTGGTTGGACTGCAGGAAGGGCCCTCTTGGGTTGAGTGGCTGTGGCTCAACACCAGCGATGGTGGAGACCCTGGCGCCCCTCATCCGGTGCTTGGTGATCCGGCCATCCGCGAAGCAATGGACGTCGGGATTGACCGCGAGACGATCATCGCGGAAGTGCTCGGTGGCTTTGGTTATCTCAACGGATCGTTCATCTATTCCGGCTGGGCGGCCGTGGATATCCCGGCCGCTGAGTACAACCCGGACATGGCCCGGCAGATTCTGGAAGAGGCCGGCTGGGTTGAAGGAGCCGATGGAATTCGTGAGAAAGACGGCGTGCGGGCTAGCCTGCGCTATCAGACGATTTCCGGCGATCAGGTGCGCGAGCTGTACCAGCAGGTTGTGCAGCAGAACCTCGGGGATGTCGGCATTGAGTTAAACATCGAAAATGTGCCCTCTAACACCATCTTCGGTACCTGGGAGGAAGGCGGAATCTATTTCCGCGGCGACTATGACATCCTCATGAGCCGCGCGGGCTACGTCGTCGATCCGTCCGATTGGGCGGCGCAGTTTACCACCGAAGCCATTCCCAGTGGCGAGAATCCGTCAGGGTTGAACCGCGTACGTTATCAGAGTGAGGAGTTTGACGCGGCGGTGGAAGAAGCCTCCTCAACCCTTGACCAGGCGCAGCGTAAGACCGCCTACGAACAAGCGGCCCAGATCTTCGCCAACGACCGACCTTCCATCCCGCTGTACAGCTCCGCATGGGGATGGGCCTGGAACGAGCGTCTCAAGGATGTGAGCACCGACTACTGGGACGGCATCTGGGCCAGCAGCGCTACCTGGAATATCGAAGAGTAACGGCATCGGCGATAATGAGGCGGGAGGTCACCCTCCTGCCTCCTGATGGTAGTCGAAAGGGGAAGCGTGTCCCGCTACTTCATCCGGCGAGTCCTGCAGGCAATCCCGCTTCTGATCGGGATTACGATCATCATCTTCGTGATGCTGCAGATGACACCTGGCGGTCCGCTTGCGGTTGGGGAAAATCCCGCCGGGCGTGGCCGCGTCACCGAGGAGGATCTGCAACGCTTGCGGAACCAGTATGGGCTGAACGACCCCATGTACGTGCAGTATCTCAACTGGTTGGGCGACCTGGCGCAGGGCGATCTCGGCACGTCGTTCAACACCGGCCTGCCTGTGCTCAGGATGATCGGCGAGCGGTTGCCAACAACGTTGCTCGTTATGGGGCTGGCGTTTGCCCTCACCTTGATGCTGTCAATCCCGATTGGTATTCTCGCCGCGGTCAGGCGCTACTCGTTTTTCGACTACTTCACAACCAGCTTTTCCTTCCTCGGCATCGCCATTCCCAGTTTCTGGTTTGCGATCATGCTCATCTACTTGTTCAGCTTCCAGTTGGGGTGGCTGCCCTCGGTTGGCTTGACCGATCCACGCGCCGACCATGAGGGCTTTTCCGGACTGTGGGATCGCGTCACCCATCTGATCATGCCGGTGTCGGTCCTGGCGCTTACCTCGACGGCGAACGTCACGCGCTATGTGCGTGCGGCAATGCTGGATGTCATCAGCCAGGATTACGTGCGGACCGCTCGCGCGAAAGGCTTGCGCGAGCAGATGGTAATCTGGGTGCATGCTCTCAAGAATGCGGCAATCCCGATCGTGACGGTCCTGGCGCTCGAGCTACCGGACCTGTTCATTGGGGCTGTTATCGTCGAGTCGGTTTTCGCGATCGCCGGCATGGGGCGGCTCTTTATCGAGTCGGCCAACCTGCGGGATTATCCAGTTTTGATGGGTGTCTTGACGATCGCAGCGGCACTGGTTATCTTCTTCAACCTGCTTGCGGACCTGTTGTATGGCGCGCTTGATCCGAGAGTCAGGTACTGATGAACGATTCCGCCGGGCGACAGGCGAAACCACGATCGGAGTCGTCTGAACAACGGCGCCGTGAAAAGATTCAGCGGCTTTCGGGTGAGCTTCGAACGGAGCAGCGGTCTCTCTGGTCAGACGCCTGGCATCACTTCATGCGCCACCGTTTAGCGCTGGCGAGCCTGGTCGCGCTAGTCATCATGTCTATATCCATCATCGTTGGGCCGGCTGTGATCCCCTACGACGCGGACCAAATTGACTTCACAACCAAAAGCCAGCCGCCGTCACTGGCCCATCCTTTGGGAACTGATGAACTTGGCCGCGACCAGCTCATCCGCATCCTGGAAGGCGGCCGTATCTCGCTGGCCGTTGCGCTGGCGGCTGTGTCTGTAGCCATGACGCTCGGGGTGCTGATTGGCGCAGTCGCTGGGTATGCCGGCGGGTTGGTCGACAATGTGTTGATGCGGCTTGTGGACGTGTTTTATTCAATGCCCGGTTTGTTCGTCCTCATTCTGCTCGTGACCATCATCGGCCCAGGCTTTCTCACGATCGTTGTTGCCCTTGGCATCCTGCGCTGGATGGGCACTGCTCGCCTTGTGCGAGCCAGTTTCCTGTCACTTAAGGAGAAGGAGTTTGTCGAATCCGCACGGGCAGTAGGGGCTGGACGGACGCGCATCATCTTCCGGCATATTCTTCCCAATGCACTGAGCCCGATCATTGTGGCCGCAACCCTCGGGATCGCCGGCGCCATTCTGACCGAATCGGCGCTATCCTTTCTCGGTCTCGGGTTCCAGCCGCCACAGGCAACCTGGGGCCGCATGCTGCAGGAGGCGCAGCGCTCCATTCTGAATGAAGGACACTGGTGGCGAGGCGTCTTTCCTGGTCTTATGATTTTCATCACCGTTATCGCGGTCAACTTTATCGGCGACGGCCTGCGCGACGCGGTCGATCCGCGGCGCACACAGGGCTAGAAGGAGCGGCACAATGTCTCAGGTAACACCACGCCGTGCAGGGCACGGCAAGAAGATTTCCTACTACGGCTTCGGGAAGACGACGATGTTTGCCTGCCAGTACGATCAGCGCTTCTCTTACTGCCTCTACGTCCCGCAAGATTATGATGAGGATGGGGACACTAGCTATCCTCTGGCCGTGATCGTGCACGGCACCAACCGTCCGGCTCAGGAATACCGGGACCGGTTCGCGGATTTTGCCGAACGAGATCAGTGCATCATCCTCGCACCGCTCTTCCCTGCGGGGATCATCGAGCCGGGCGAACTGAGCAGCTACAAGTTCATCAAGTTCCACGACATACGCTTCGACCATGTCCTGTTGGCAATGGTCGACGAGATAGCTGAAACATACCGGATCGAGGACACTCGGTTTCTGCTGCACGGTTTCTCTGGCGGTGGACATTTTGCTCACCGCTTCTTCTATCTGCACCCCAACCGGCTCATGGGTGTCTCTATTGGCGCGCCCGGAATCGTCACGCTCCTCGACGAACGCTATCCATGGTGGGTTGGTGTGGCGGATCTCCAAGAGGAGTTCAGTGTGTCGCCGGACATTCCTTCCATGCGTGGGGTCCCCGTACAGATGATCGTCGGCGGTGAGGATACCGAGACGTGGGAGATCACCATCCCAGAGAGCAGCCCGCTTTGGATGCCGGATGCGCACGTTTCCGGGACAACGCGCATCGACCGGATCGCGTCGCTACGGGACAGCTTTGAAGGTCACGGTATCAACGTTCGGCACGATATTGTGCCAGGTGTCGCGCATAATGGGTATCAGGTGCTTGGGACGGTGCAGGAGTTCTTCTCTGAGACTCTCAATGCACGATCGTCTGTAGTGGAGGCCCGCTGATCATCAGTTTGTTGAAAGGAAAAGGCAATCACATGACCGTTACTGAACAACGACATGCCGTTACATCGATCGAGCGATTGCGCGAGATTATCAATCAACCCAAGCCGGACTCGGCGGTCATGCGCAAGCAGCTCGACACGCTTGACGCGCACTGCCGGGCGTTCATCGCGAAGGCGCCGTTCCTGTTGCTAAGCACTTCCGGCGCGAGTGGCCGCTGCGATGTCTCTCCACGCGGTGACGGGCCGGGGTTCGTGCTGGCGCCGGATGAAAGAACGCTGGTCATTCCCGACCGCCCCGGCAACCGGCGGCTGGATTCGTTTCAGAACATCATCGAGAATCCCCACGCTGGCCTGATCTTCATGGTTCCGAACGTCGACGAGACGCTGCGGGTGAATGGTCGCGCCCGGCTCAGCGACGATCCAGACCTGCTGGCCCGGATGCCGATGGGCGGCAAGAATCCGAGCCTGGGAATCGTGATAGAGGTGGAAGAGATCTACTTCCACTGCGCCCGCGCATTCAAGCGTGCCCGCCTGTGGGAGCCGGACAGCTGGATTGACCGCACAGAGCTTCCGACACTGGGTCAGATTTTGCACGATCAACTCAATCCCGAGGACACCAGCGTTGCCGATTATGACAGTTGGCTGGACGAGTCAAACAAGAAGTTGTACTAAGTAGGTGCTGGTAAGTTCCGATCGTAAGGAGTAGCCTCCGAACGAGGAGGTAGCAGCATGCGGGACGCAACGCAACGCCGCATCGCACTCTGTGAACACGACCGGGTAGCGATCCAGGCGATGGTGCAACAACGCGACCTGACGCCGCGCATCCGCGAGCGGCTGGAGATGGTCAAGGCAGCGGATCTGGGGCATGATCTGGCCGCGATCGCCACCTGGAGCGGTCGCTCGATGCAGACGGTGCGGCGCTGGCTCGACCGGTTTGCGGAGGCCGGCATCGCCGGTCTGGCGGATGCGCCGCGACCGGGGCGGCCAGTCCAGGCCGACGCGGCCTACCTGGCTGCTTTAGCGCACGCGGTCGAGACCTCACCGCGGACCATCGAACTGCCGTTCGATGTCTGGACCTCGCCGCGCTTGAGCGCCTATCTGGACGAGCAGACCGGTGTCGCGATCAGTCCCGGCTGGATTCGAGCGCTCTTGGCCCGGCAACACTTCGCCTGTGGCCGCCCCAAACACACCATGGTCCATCTCCAGGATGCCGATGAAGTGGCTGCCTGTAAAGCCGAGCTGGCGCAGGTGGGAAAAAAAGGTGGCGGCTGCGCTTGACCGCTATGAACTGCATCACCAGGATGAGACGCATGTCGAGACCAACCCGTACCTGTGTCGCGTCTGGCATCGGCGCGGGACGCAGCCAACGCTGCCGGCTGCGGGGACGAATCGACGCGTGACCGTCTTCGGCAGCGTCGAGGTCTTGGGACGCGGCCGCGTCGAAATGGTTCAGGCGCGGCAGGACTCAGCCGGCTTCATCCGCTACCTGGAGGCGCTGGATGCGCGGCGACAGGCAACCGGGCGTGAGATCTATCTGGTGCTCGACAACGGCTCGGCACACACGAGCAAACTGAGCACGGCGGCCTTGGCGGAGCGCGAGGAGTGGCTGCACGTCGTCTGGCTGGCGCGCTACAGTCCTGAACTCAATCAGAAGGCACCTGAGTGGAAGCGCCTCAAACGGGATGTCAGGAGTCACCTGCCCACCGATCCGCGGACATTCGTCGATGAGATCGTGGCCGGACTGCAGGGCCTCGGCGGCGAGCGGGTAGAGGTTATTGACGTGGTCCCACAGTGGTTCATCGACGGGCATCGGCGCGCGCCGACTGGACGCCCAGCCGGGCGACCGAAGGGGGCCAAGGATTCCTACACACGTGCCCGCAAGCCCAAGAACTTACCAGCACCTACTTAGTCGCTGCCGGTGATGTCGGTTGGCGATGATCCGTTCTCCAGATCGGTGCAAGTCAATCGACCCTCAATCGCGCCAACGGCTGGGGCAGGAAGATTACCGGTTGTCCCGTCATTGAAATTAGCCTCGACGAGCGAATCAGCCGCTCTTTGTATCTGCTCTCGATCCGTCCCGAAGATGACGATGGTTACCCGGCCAGTGTACAACTCAAGTCGTCCCCCATTGTCGAAGAACGCGGCCGGTACTCCTCGGAGTGTTGTCGCCTCGTG
>JACCZH010000545.1 GCA_013696045.1 Chloroflexia bacterium | reverse complement strand
TTGTGGTGCTGGGCATCAAGACCTTCCCTTTTCAGGACTGCATGATGGTGATGAATTTGTCGATGTCAATGCCTCCGCCGGTGACGATGGCGACTGAGAGGCCACGCCCTTCGGCCGGATAGGCCATGGCTGCGGCAGTTGCCAGAGCGCCGGCGCCCTCGACAACCATCTTGTTTTCAATCGCTAGCTGTCTGATGGCTTGCATGGTGTCGTACTCGCTAACAAGCGCTACTTCATCGACGACCTCACGCAGCAGAGGGTACATCTCGGGGGTGAGGTACGGTACGGCGACGCCATCTGACATCGTCTGACAAGGCCAGGCCACGGCCCGTTTCGATCGAAAGCTCGCGTACAGAGCGCAACACTCATCGGGCTCCACAGCGACGATCCTGATTCCGGGATTGAGCTGCTTGAGGGTACTCGCCACCCCAGCAATCAGCCCGCCTCCACCGACCGGAACAAACACCGTTTCGACATCCGGACAATCTTGAAAGATTTCGAGCGCCATACTTCCATGTCCGGTCATCACACGCGCGTCTGTCCATGGATGGATGAAGCTGTACGTTTCCTGTTCCCAGCCATGCTCACGCATATAACGGAAGAGCTCGTCGCTGGGCACAAGGACCGGGGTCGCGCCAAACGCCTCTACTGCCTCGATCTTGGTCTGCGGAGCATTATCCGGCATGACGCTGCGGGCTGGAACGCCAAAGTAGCGCCCACACCAGGCAACCGCCTGGGCGGTGTTGCCGGCGCTGACAGTGCTCAACCCTCGTTGGCGTTCCTTATCGGTCATCGACGCGGCGGCGTTGTAGACACCGCGCAGCTTGAAGGAGCCTACAGCCTGGTGGATTTCCGGCTTCAGGAGAATATCCGGGTATCGATCCGAACGACGTAGCGGCACCAGCGGCGTGTGGATGACGACGTTGCGCATCTTCGCGGCTGCCTCGCGGACCTGTTCTAGCGTCGGTTTGACGGCGATTTCGATGGCGTCAGACATTGGCTGGCGACGACGATTTGACCGCCTGCTCGATCAGGTCGAAGTCGGTGTCCTCAACCTTGTGAACGTTACCTTGAAACGCGAGCGTCCAGTTGGCGGCTGGCCATTTGCTAACATGCGTCATCTGGCGTGCGACAGGCTCGGCTTCGACGAACTCCCCTTCTTCGAGAATGTGGTTGGGCTCGATCTTGAAACGGAACGGGTAGGTCTCGTCCGCCCTCTTCTTGTTGCCGCTCCTCCAAATGACGGTATGATCTTCGTAATATTCTGAGATGATCGTCGCCGTGCCGGCGAAGGCTTTGATGCCGGTCACGTACCACGCAATGCGGTCGCCTGGCTTCATCTGCTCGGCCTTCTTGCGGTGACGGCTCTTGATGGCCTGGAGGGTGAACCCAAGGTCACGGGTGATCTGAAAGTTCTCCAGGGAGCCGACGATTATCCAGTTGGCTCGGTCACTCATACGTTCCTCCGAATCAATGCGGAAAGTGGTTTCGTTGCAGTATGCCAGCGCATGTACGGTCAGTCTAGCCAGATTGGTTCGATTGGAGAAAGCACATGAAAGCGTATAGTTCCGAGCTCATCCGTCGGCTAGAGAGCATTGTCAAGCCCGACTACGTCATCTACGACCGGGCCGGAATGGGCGTGTACGAGCTTGATGCTTCGGATGAATCCATCGCCGGAGTGCATACTCCTGACGTTGTCGTTCTGCCTGAAACCGCTGAACAGATCGCCGCGATCGTGCGCGTTGCGAATGACCTGTCTGTCCCGGTCATCGTTCGTGGGGCCGGCACGGGGCTTGCCGGCGGGACGATCACAACCCGAGGCGGCATCTTGCTGGTGACGGCAAGAATGAATCATATCCTTGAGGTGAACGAAACGGACCGTTATGCCGTTGTCGAGCCAGGAGTCATCAATCTCGATTTAACCGCTGCACTGCTAGGCCGGGGTTACTACTACGCTCCCGATCCGGCCAGCCAGAAGACATGCACCATCGGTGGGAACATTGCCAACAATTCGGGTGGGCCACACTGCTTGAAGTATGGGGTGACTGGCAACCATATTCTGGGCCTGGAGGTTGTCCTGGCTGATGGTGAAATGGCCTGGTTCGGCGGGGCATCGTCGGAGATGCCAGGGTTTGACCTCACCGGAGTCATGGTCGGGGGAGAGGGCACGCTCGGAATCGTGACCCGGGCGATGGTACGGATATCGCGACGGCCGGAGGCCAGCGGCGTATTACTGGCCGCGTTCCCTTCGATTGATTCGGCCTCGCGAGCGGTTTCCGCAACCATAGCGGCGGGAATTATTCCGGCATCAATGGAGCTCATGGATCACCTCACGATAACCGCGATTGAGGTTTCCGCCCAGGCAGGCTATCCGAAGGACGCGGCGGCGGTATTGCTCATCGAGCTTGACGGTTTAATCCAAACGGTGGCCGAGCATAAACAGATCGTGGCCGAGATCTGTGACGAATACGGCGCAACTGAGGTGCGGGTGGCCCAGAGCAAAGCCGAGGAAGACGCCCTGTGGCTTGGCAGGAAGTCCGCTTTCGGCGCGATGGGTCGGCTTGCGCCAAACTACCATCTGACCGACACCGTCGTTCCCAGGACAAAGCTGCCGTTGGCCCTTGAGCGCGTGGCCGAGGTGGCTGTTGAATACAATCTCAAAATTGCCAACGTTTTTCATGCCGGCGATGGTAATTTGCACCCTTTGATTCTGTTTGACCGCAATGAGCCGGGCGCGATGGAGCGCGTGCTCGAAGCGAGCGAGGTGCTCATGCAGTACTGCATTGATCTTGGCGGCGCCGTCAGCGGCGAGCATGGAATCGGTATCGAGAAGCAGGAGGCATTGCCGCTTATGTTTACTGATCTGGATCTTGAGGCGATGGCTAAGCTCAAACGCAGCTTTGATCCGGAGAACCAGTTGAATCCTGGCAAGGTGTTTCCGACGAGCTTCGATCCGTATCAGCGTCTCGATTCGCCGGAGAAGGTTGCCCTGCATGTCGACTAACGCACTCACCGGGGGGCTAGTCGTCGATGGACAGCCAATCACACGGGTGGAGATGCCCGGCACAATTGATGAGCTTGGCCGCGCTGTGGGTCCAGACGATTCTGCGGTCCTGATCGCGGGGAATGGCAGCCGGCAATCGTTCGGCAACCGAGGCGGTCCATTTGATTATGCGATCTCCATGCGAAAACTCAACAGCGTTCTGCACTACGAGCCCGACGATCTCACGGTCGCCGTTGAACCCGGCATCACCGTCGAAGAGCTCAACAGTGTGCTCGCTGAACGAAACCAGATGCTTCCATTCGACGACCCACAACCGGACAGATCGACCGTGGGTGGAACCTTCGCAACCGGTCTGGGCGGGCCCAGGCGTTTAGGCTACGGCTCAATTAAGGACTGGGTGCTCGGTGTCGAAATCATGGCGCCTGATGGCGTGATTACGAAGTCCGGTGGAATGGTGGTAAAGAACGTTACGGGATACGACCTGCCTCGTTTGCATTTCGGGGCGCATGGAGCGTTCGGGATCGTCACGCGTCTGAACTTGAAAGTATTTCCTCAACCGGAAGCGGTTCGAAGTATTGTCGCGACCTTTGAGCGCGCACGTGACGCGCACCTTGCCGGCCAGGCAGTGCTTTCATCTCAACTGGCGCCGGCCTCGATTCTCGTCTCGAATGGTGAAGGTTGGCAGCTCTCGATCTGTTGCGAGGGAGCGTCAGCGTCTATCCAGCGTCAAACGGATGATGTGCTTCAGGTAGTGTCGCACGTCACTCAACCAAAAGATGTGCAGACAACCCAGGACAGAACTGCCGCCATGTGGCCGTTTTGTTCCGTGGCGAAGCTGGACGCATCATCGGCAGTGGCCCGGTTGGCGACGCCTCCCAGCGGTCAGGTAGACGTGCTGGAGCAATATCAGTCCATCATCAGTACATCGATATGCGCGGATCTCGGATCGGGACTCGTTTATCTCAATGGGATGCCCTCGATCGAGTGGCGCGAGGCGATCAGTAAGTCTTCACAGCGAGCGGTTTTTCTGGCACTGCCTCCAGAACTCAAGAAAGGCGTGGATGTCTTTGGAGGTATGGACGCGCCAAACTCCAGGCTTGTTACTAGCTTGAAAGACGCCTTTGACCCAGCGCGACGCTTGAACCGTGGCCGGTTTGTGCTCGGTCTCTAATAGGGGGATTCCCAGATGCAGGCGACAGAACAGACACTCGACGTCATGCTCGAGACTCTGCAAGGATTCAGCGGGCCAGATTCGCCACCGGTTGATGTAATCCGCTCGTGCGTCCACTGCGGATTCTGTCTTCCAGCATGCCCCACGTATCGCGAGACAATGCGCGAGCGATCCTCCCCGCGCGGCCGGATCTGGCTTATCCGGGCGGTATCCGAGGGCAAGCTGGACATCCGGGATGAGACTTTTCAGAGCGAGATGTCACTTTGTTTGAATTGCCGCGCCTGCGAAGCTGTATGCCCCTCTGGTGTTCAGTATGGGGAGTTGGTTGAATCGGCACGCGCCCAGATTCAGCAACTCAATGATGCGCCAAAAACGCACCGCCTCGCGCAGAAAGTTGCGTTCGACGGCTTGTTCGCCAGTCCCACGCGATTCCGTGCTGCTTCACAGGCTATGAGACTGTATCAACGGTCGGGTGTGCAGAAAGCGGTACGCAAGAGCGGTGTACTGGGACGGATGGGTCTTGCGGAAAAGGAAGCGATGCTTCCACAGCTCAGCGAAAAGTTCCTGGTGCCCGGCCACGAGCACTGGCCTGCCAGAGGTGCGCGTCGCGGCACCGTAGCTCTCTTGTCGGGCTGTATCATGAGC
>JACCZH010000544.1 GCA_013696045.1 Chloroflexia bacterium | reverse complement strand
GTGACGGCGTTTACAAATCGACCGACGGCGGCAAAACCTGGAAAAACATGGGACTCAAGGACACGCGCCACATCGGCGACATCCAGATTCACCCGCACAATCCCGATGTCGTCTACGTCGCGGCGCTCGGTCACGCCTGGGGCCAGAACGAGGAGCGCGGCGTCTATCGCTCCACCGACGGCGGCGAGAGTTGGGAGAAGGTGCTCTACAAGAGCAACAAGGCTGGCTCGCACGACATCTCCATGGACCCCAACAACCCGAGGATCATCTATGCCGCGATCTGGGAGGGCCAGCGTTACCCGCACGCCGCCAGCAGCGGTGGCGAGGATTCCGGCCTCTGGAAGACGACCGACGGTGGCAACACCTGGACCGACATTACCCGCAACCCCGGCTTGCCGAAAGGTTTGATCGGCAAGATCGGTGTGGCGGTTTCACCCGCCCAATCCGGACGTGTCTGGGCACTGGTGGAGTCAGAAGACGGCGCGCTGTTCCGCTCGGACGATCATGGCGAGACCTGGCAGCGGCTGGCGGAGGACATGGATCTGCGCACCCGCGCCTGGTATTACCTGCACATCTACGCCGACCCGTCGGACGCCGACACGGTCTGGGTGCTCAACATGCCCTGCAAGAAGTCGATCGACGGCGGCAAGACGTTCATGGACATCCCGACACCACACGGTGACAATCAGGATCTCTGGATCGACCCGCAGGACAGCAACCGCATGATCGAGGGCAACGACGGCGGCGCGGCGGTCAGCTTCAACGGCGGACTGTCGTGGTCGTCTAACCTGAACCAGCCGACAGCGCAGTTCTACCATGTGACTACCGACAACCAACTACCCTACAACGTCTACGGCTCGCAACAGGACAACTGGGCCATGCGCCTGCCGAGCATCGACTTCGAGGGCGCGATCAGCTGGAAGAACTACACCGAGCCGGGCGGCGGCGAGAGCGGTTATATCGCCATCAAGCCGAGCGAGCCCTATACCGTCTTCGGCGGTGGAACCGGCACAGGGCTGGGTCACGGCCGGCTGCGCGCCTGGAACCCACGCACGGGGCAGGCGCGCAATGTAACAGTGTGGCCCGAGGTCCACGGCTTCGGCGCGGGCACGATCGACCACAAGTACCGCTTCCAGTGGACCTTCCCGATCGAGGTTTCCCCACATGACCCCGACACACTCTACGTCGCCTCGAACCACGTGCACAAATCAACCGACGAGGGCGCGAGCTGGGACGTTATCAGTCCAGACCTGACCCGCAACGACCCCAGCAAACTGGGTCCGTCGGGCGGGCCAATCACGCTGGACAACAGCGGCGCAGAGATCTACTGCACGATCTTCGCCTTCCACGAGTCGCCCCACGAACAGGGTGTCTTCTGGGTTGGCACCGACGACGGGCTGGTGCACATTAGCCGTGACGGTGGCGCGAACTGGAAGAACATCACCCCGCCGGATCTCCCCGAGTGGGCCATGATCAACATCATCGAACCCTCGCCGCACGATCCGGCCACGGCTTATGTGGCAGCCACGCGCTACAAGCTGGACGACGTTGCGCCGTATCTCTACAAGACCAACGACTACGGCGAGAGCTGGACCAAGATTGTGAACGGCATCCCCGCTGATGAGTTCACCCGCACAATCCGCGAAGATCCTGCGCGACGTGGGCTGCTCTACTGCGGCACCGAGGTTGGCCTGCATGTCAGCTTCGACGACGGCGCGAACTGGGAGCGGATGCAGAGCAATCTGCCGGTCTGTCCGATCTGGGATCTGGTGGTCAAGGACAACGACCTGGTGGTCGCCACCCACGGCCGCGCGTTCTGGATTCTGGACGACATCACCCCCCTGCACCAGATGCAGGACGGAGTGGCGACGAACAGCGTCCATCTCTTCAAGCCGCGTGACACGCCACGCTACAAGTTCTACCAGCGCGACTGGGGCAAGCCGACCGAGGGTGTGAGCTACATGATGACCGGCCCGGTCACCGTTGCCTATCGCACGGTCAAGGACCAGTTCGGCAATGAGAAGAAGGAGATGCTGAACGCCGGAACCAACCCGCCGGACGGCGTGATCATTCACTACTACCTGAACGAGAAACCCGAGGGCGACGTCAAGCTCGACATTCTCAAGAACGACGAGGTCGTGAAAGCGTTTTCCAGCAGCGAGGACGATTCACCGCTCAAGCCGCAGGCCGGCGCGAATCGCTTCATCTGGAACATGCGTTACCAGGGCCCGACCGAGGTGAAGAGCGACAAGCCCAAGGATCGCCGGGCGGCCATGATGGAGGCTGGGCTATCGCCACGGGCAGCACCGGGCACCTACCAGGTGCAGCTCACGGTTAACGGCAACACCCAGACGCAGTCGTTCAACGTGCTGAAGGACCCGCGTATCGACGTTAGCGAAAGTGACCTCGAGGCCCAGTTCAACCTGAAGTCGCAGATTCGCGACAAGGTCTCCGAGGTCAACGAGGCCGTCAACCAGCTACGCTCGATCCGCAAGCAGGTTGAGGAGTGGGAAGAGCGCACCAAGGGCAACGAGGAGATCGCCAACGCTGCCAAGCCGGTGAAGGAGAAGCTGGAAGCAATCGAGAACCAACTCGTCATCGTCAAGGGTGACACTCCGCGCAGCTCGCCCTCACGGCTGGCCGAGAAGCTGGGTGCGCTCACCTCGATGATCGAGGAGTCCGACGCTGCCCCCACCCGCCAGTCCTACGAGGTCTTCAACGAGCTCTCCGCCCGCGTCAGCGAGCAGCAAGGCGCCCTGCGCCAGGTCATCGACAACGAGCTGGCCGAGTTCAACAACAAGGTCAACACAACAAGAGTACCGGCGATCGTGGTGTAGACGGTTTGCTTAGGGCAGACACATCGGGGCGCATCAACGGTTGATGCGCCCCGATCTCGTGCGTATGAACGGTAGTAACACGTGGCTGATATCGACTACATCGAAGCGTTACCCTATTTCAACCGCAGCCGGTGCCAGCCCCGCACTACGCTCAACCATTGAGGGCGGCGCATACACCCTGCGAGCAGACACCGTCACGAGCTCGCGCTCGGGGTAGCGGAGCGCGGTCAGGCCCCCGCCGAAAGCGCAGCCCTGGTCGATGTTGATGGTGTTGTTGCGGAACTCGGGGGTTGCAACGGGCGTGTGACCATAGACAATGAGCGGTTTGCCGCGGTAGGCGTTGGCCCAGTCGCGGCGCACCGGGAGGCCAGTGGCGGTGAGCTCGCCGGTCTGCTCGCCGTAGCGGGCGAAACTACTGATCCGCTTGTTGACCTTGCCGATCATCCACGCCTCGAGTCCGGCGTGCGCGACGACGAGGTTGCCGTTGTCCAGGACCAGGTAGGGCGGTCCGTCGACAACCAACCGCAAAACGGCCCGGCTTAGTGCTTTCTGCTCACGTTGCGGTAGGGCGCGGTATTCGCGCACCGTTCCCTCCAGACCATGCGTGTGTTGCACGTTACGGCCCATCAGGTAGCGGGCAAATTTGTTGTCGTGGTTGCCGGGCGCCAGAAGCGCCGCTCCGGACTCGATCGACGCTAGCGCAAGTTTCCAGACCGCCATGTTAGCCGGTCCACGATCGGCAAGATCGCCGACAAACACCAGCGTCCGGCCGGCGGGGTGCCTTACGCCTCCTTTATCGTTATCGACATAACCCAACTCATTGAGCAGTTCCCGAAGCTCGTCGATGCAGCCGTGGACATCGCCGACGATGTCGTAGGGCGGGGGAGTGCCGTTCGAGACGTTGGGATTATCGTTCACGCCGTCACGTCCGCGTGGAGGACAGTTCACCCAGAAAGTCCGGGGTCAGAAAGGTCTGACTGTTCGCCAGCGTCTCCGGGTTGGAGATTGGCCGCTTGCCGGTGGCCGTGGCCTGGATCAGCCAAGCACACCAGGAAACCGCTCGCAGCGTCGCCAACCGCTTCATCTCGCGCAACTGGGAGATAAAGTGCGCGCGATCCAGCTCCGGCCGCTCGGAGAGATAAACGTTCACGAACAGGTCTTCATCCGCGTCGGAAAGCCGGGTAGATGTATCGTCGCGCCAGAGTGTCGTGGTCGGGATCAGGAAGTGCGCCAGGTCTTGCACCGCAGGACCCACCCGCGCTCGTTCCCAGTCCAGCAGCGACACCTGTCCCTCATGGACGACAAAGTTATGCGAGTTAAGGTCAGTATTTACGATCGAGAGATTTGCGCCGGCAAACGGGTCATCCTCGTCACTCAACCCGGACTCAACGACGTCAAACAGCTTGCGCAACGCCTCGGATGAACCGGCGGGCGCATCCTCCCAATCTAGATAGGGCTTGGCGAGCGACCAGGCCTCATCGAGCAACGGCGGCGCGGGGTCATCGTGCACCGCCAGCCGGTGATCTTCCGGCGCCCGCAACTGGTGGATAGCCGCCATACAGCGGGCGGCTTCCTCAAGATCGGTGCGGTAATTCAGCGGCTTGCCGGGCAAATATTCGAGGATCATGAACGGATAGACTATCTGCTTCGGCTCGACTTCCAGGCTAAAGAAATGCGGAGTCCGTCCACTCGCCCCTAGCAGTTCCAAAGCGTGGGCTTCATAGGTGATCTGATCGGTCGGTGACATCTCCATCTGCGAGCCGGTCACACAACGCGCCACGACCTCCCTGCCTTCGTACGCCACCAGAAAGTTCAGGCTATATTCGCCGGCCGCCAGGAAACTCACCTGCGGAGGGTAAACCGTCCCCAGATGGCGTTGCAGATCGTCAATCAGAGCTTCGACTGGCACAAGCGAATGCAAGTGTTGGTCCATGGTCGGCATCACAGCTATCTATCGTCTCCAAACGAGGTAACACGCGAAAGGTTGTAGCCCAGAGTTCCAGTGCTAACGCATGTGAGTATGGCGGGTGACGGATGCCACCCATTCATTAAACACATCCGCAACCGGCAGGAAGGGTTGATTTTACCCGCGCTGTCAACCTCAAATATCGTTAGCATGAAAATGTACGCAATATTAGGAACATCAACCCGGATCGGACATCGGGTTATCATAGGCCGTATACATGAAAGTTGCAGTATGGAGATGAACCATATCCGGCGTGGCACGGGCAAGCCCTTGTTGCTTATCCACGGTTTGGGTGGGAGTTGGCGCTCGTGGGCGCCGGTTCTTGACGGCCTGGCTGCCGAGCGTGAGGTTATCGCGATCGATCTGCCCGGTTTCGGCGACACGCCGCCGCTGGCCGGTGAGGTGTCCATCGCCACCCTGGCCGACGCGGTTACTGCCTTCCTCGACGCCCACGATCTCACCGGCTTCGACGTGGTTGAGAGCTCCATGGGGGCGCGTCTCGTACTCGAGTTGGCGCGGCGCGGTGTGGTTGGCGCAACAGTTTCGCTCGATCCGGGCGGATTCTGGCGCGGCTGGGAACGGACCTTCTTCGGGACGTCGGTCGGGCTGTCAATTCGTCTCATCCGACTGCTGCAACCGGTCATGCCACTGTTTACCAGCAACCGTGTGGGCCGGACGCTGCTCTTCGCTCAGTTCTCGGAGCATCCATGGCGGCTATCGCGCGACGTCACACTTGCGGAGATGCGCAGCTACGCGGCGTCACCGTCCTTCGATGATCTGCTGCATCAGCTGGTAATAAGCCCGATGCAGAAAGGCGCTCCGGCCGGCTCAACCCCCGGTCCGATCACCATCGGCTGGGGTCGCCAGGATCGGGTATGTCCTCCCTGGCAAGCCCGGCGGGCCACCCAGGTCTTTCCCGGCCCCCAGCTGTACTGGTTCAAACACTGTGGCCACTTCTCGCAATGGGACGTCCCCGAGGAAACGGTCCGAATGATCCTGGCCAACACTGGCTGAGACATCCCGCACCGTCTTGAGCGGTCCGGGGCGAACGACGTCGCCAGGCGCTGGTAGTGCCGGCGCCTGGCGAATCAGCCCGCTGCTATGGCTTCTACTTGTAATGCTGCGCGTGCCCTTGAGAATGCACTGGGCCGCCAGAATACTCCGGCAACTGGGTATTCATCTCCATGAATCGATTCTGAACCGAGGAGCGCGCTGGGTCGCCAGAATACTCCGGCAGTTGAGTGTTCATCTCGATGAATCGATTCTGGACCGTGGAGGACACGGGGTTGCCAGAATACTCCGGCATCAGCGTGTTCATCTCCCGAAACCTGCCGGAATCGACAAAGCTCACCATGGGTGCAGGCCGCGCCGGGCTGGTGGCGTCATCACTGATGAGGGTGAACGTTATCCACCCGGCCAGCACTGCTACAAGGACTCCAATTGCCACAACAATGATTCTGAGTCGCGTCTCCGGAAACTGCTGCATCTCTGCCGCGCGCATGTGCGTTTCCTTTCTCTCCTGCGTGCCGGTTGAATCTTGATCTACAGTGCGCCTGATCGATCCAGACCACCACGAGGAACATGCAGAACAGCCCACGGACTTATGAATTCCGTGGGTCTTCCATTACAAGAGGTAAGGTGTTATTGTGAGGCTGAATCGAATATGCAAAGCGAGTGTGTGACATGGTGACCAAGCCACATGCAGCCTTTGGCGACCTGCTCCGCCACGCTCGTCGTAACGCGAACCTCACCCAGGACGAGCTGGCCGAGCGGGCGGGAATTAGCACGCGCACGATCAGCGATCTAGAGCGCGGCATCAGTCGCGCCCCGCAGCAAGGCACGCTCGACATGCTGGCTGGGGCGCTCAATCTTTCCTCTGAGGAGCAGACACACTGGAGGCAAGCCCGGAAGCGGCTTGCGGCGCGATCGGCGTCGCCCCCCTCGAAGGCAGCCCAGTCCAGAACGCATCTCCCGGCGCCGCTCACCACCTTCGTCGGACGTGAACAAGAGATCATTCACATCGCAAACGTCTTGCGCGGGCTGGATACACGCCTGATGACACTGACTGGCGTCGGAGGCGTCGGAAAGACGCGGCTGGCCCTGATGGTCGTGCGACAGATAGCAGATGCCTTTCCTGACGGGGTCTGGTTCGTCGATCTCGCGCCGCTTAGCGATCCCAACCT
>JACCZH010000530.1 GCA_013696045.1 Chloroflexia bacterium | reverse complement strand
CTCCTCATGTGGTTGGTCATTTTTGACGTGCTGCATGGTTCAATATACAGACCACCATACTATTAGCTTCGGAGGCAGAGCAATGAACCCACTCAACCACGTTGACCGAGCCGGCCGTGAGCTCGCTGAGAAGGTTGGCGATGACGGGCTTGATAAGCTGATTGAGAAACACATTGAACCGGATCCTCACGGTCGTGGAATTGCTGATGCCGCAATCAAGGGGCGTGGGGTTTCAGTGTGGGTCATCAGGGGCGAGATAGAAGGGGGTAAGGGTGACTTTTGCTACGCGGCCGAGTCTTTCCGGATCCCAGTGGACGATGTGCGAGGCGCCCTCGCCTTTTACTGGCGCAATCGGATGATGATTCGCGCCCGTATTGCCCTCAACAGTAATGACCCGGCCTATGTAGAGCTAGAAGCATAGCAGGGGTTGTGGAGGTAGTGATGACATCGTCAAAGCGGCCTTTCTCGTCGCGAATTGCGAAGTGGAAGGACGAACAGCAAAGATTAGACGCCAAGAGGAGTGCGTGGGCTTCTCGAGATTGGGCGGCATGGAACAAATTGATCGAAGATGAGCATAAGTCCGGTGAATTTTGGACGACTTCGGCGTTCGATCGCAGAGGATGCAGCCACCAAGATTTCCTAACTAGACAGCGGCCATTGGTTGAGGCGTACCAAAAGAGAGACCTTGGACATGTTTGTGAGACGTCTCCCGGGAAATGTCCATCCTGTGGAGACTTATTAGTCGTTGTCTATGAGGCATTTGTTGGAGGAAGGATGCGATCTCTTCCTTTTGAGCGATTCGAGAAAACCGATCTGTTGGACAGCCACGCGATTGTGTCTGGCGGGTTGTTTGGAGTTGGTGGAACACGACGAAGACGCCGATAATTATAGTATCAGACGCTCTATTGAAGCCGAGCCTTTGCACAACCACCATCAGAACCGAAGAAGTCTGTGGAATACTTTCCGATGCGTTGCCGGGCGCTGGTTTTGGCTTGCCCGGCGGAAGATCGACGGAGAGTGTGGATCCCATGTTTCGGCAGTATGAGCAGCAGGCGACGGATAGCATCAATGAGGTTCTCGACGAGCTGGGCTTTGGCAGCCGCCCGCTAACGATGCGTCCTGTGCCGTTCTCCGGTTCCTGGGGTACCGCCTCGTCGGTCTCGTTTCAACTGGCCAACGAGTCGTTGCAGAAAGACCCCCCGTCGGTTGACGAAAGTCTCTCTAAAAAGGAAGCCCGCGCCCGGCAGCAGGAGTTGGTGCGCGAGCGGGTAGGAGCCATTGCGGAAGCGATCGCGGACAAGCTGCGCTGCCGGCCGGAATTCGATCGCGTCGAGGCTGTAAACGGCTACATCAACCTGTATTTCCCAACCCAGAAACTGGCCAACGAGGTCGTGTTCGGCGCAATCGGCCAGGGCGATGATTTCGGGCGCGGCCCGAAGCAGGCTGACCGGGTGATGATCGAGTTCTCGCAGCCGAATACCCACAAGGAGTTCCACGTTGGTCACTCGCGTAACGCGGCGCTGGGTAACGCGCTCGCGAACATCACCGAGTTCGCCGGTTTCGAGACGGTGCGGGCGAACTACATCGGTGATATTGGGATGCACGTCATCCGGTGCCTGTGGTGCTACGACGCTTTCCACCAGCATGAAGAAGTGCCAAAGGACAAACGCGGCCGCTGGCTGGGCGACATCTATGCGGAATCCGTTCGGCGTCTGGACCTGCAAGAAGGAGTAGTCAAGCTTCTGAACGAGCTGTCCACCCAGGACGCGCAGTTTGTGTCTGCTATTGACAAGATGATGAAAGAGCTGTTTGAAGCGGGAGTGCCGGGTGAGGATATTGCCTACCTGCTGGGGCAGATTGCCAACCAGCGTCCTGTGGTGGCTGATCAAATTCTGGATGGCGAAACCATTCCCAAATTCTGGCCGTTGATCGGCGAGCAGCTGCTCTTCGAGCTGGAGTACATTCGCGAACACGGTCCGCAAGAAGCGCCCCCACCTACCTCTCGCACCGCGACGGTGAAGGGTCCCTTGCCTGTTGTGACGGTAGAGAATACCCAGGAGCGCTATGAGCGCTGGCAACGGCTCGGGCGCAACATCGAGTGGTGGCCGCACGTGCCCCAGTGGCGCGAGGAGGTGCGCGAAACGTTCCAGAAGTGGGAACGCAAGGACCCGGAATTCGTCAAGCTCTGGGACGAGACGCGCGAGTGGAGCATGCAGGAATTTCACCGCATCTATGACGAACTCGGTATCACATTCGATGTCTGGTTCTATGAGAGCGAGGTCGAGGAAGAGGGCCGCGAGATCGTCAAAGAGCTTCTCGAACGCGGCATCGCCGAAATTAGCGAGGGGCTGCCAGTCGTCAAGATCGACGAGAAGCTGGGCCTGGAAAAAGAAACCTACCGCACGCTGCCGATCCTGCGCTCGGACGGAACCACGCTCTACTCGACCAAGGACCTGGAGCTGACGCGGCGCAAATTTCAGGACTACGAGATCGACCGCTCGGTCTGGGTTATAGACGTGCGCCAGTCGCTCTACTTCCAGCAGATTTTCAAGATTATGGAGCTCTGGGGTTTCGAGCAGGCCGAGAAGTGCTTCCACCTGGGCTACGAGATCGTCACCCTGCCTGAGGGCACGATGAGCAGCCGGGCCGGCAACGCGGTTTTTTATGAGGATGTCGCGGCGGCGCTGAAGCAGCGGGCGCGAGAAATTATCGACGAGAAGAGCCCGAACACGAGCCTGACTGAGGAGCAGAAGAACACCATCGCCCACGATGTCGGCGTCGGCAGCCTGCTCTACTCGATGATCAATCGCGACAACCACCGGGTGATCACCTTCAGCCTGGAGGAAGCGCTCTCGTTCGACGGTCACGCTGCCCCGTATATCCAGTATGCCCATGCGCGAGCCTGCCGGATTTTGGACCGCGTTGACAAGCTGCCCGAGGGTGAAGTGATCTTTGAGGATCTTCAGTCTCAGGAGATCGACCTGATCGAGCAGATCGCCGCATTTCCAACCGAGGTTGAGAAGTCGGCCTTCGAGCACAAGCCGCTGGTGATCGCGACCTATGTCTTTGAGCTTGCACAGAAGTTCAACGACTTCTACGCCGATTTCGAGAAGCGACCGATCCTGACCGCGCCCGAGCCACAACGCTCGATGCGTATCGCTCTGGTGGCCGCCACCGGCCGGACGCTTGCTAACGGCCTGGGCCTGCTCGGCGTCGCCGCGCCAGAGGTCATGTAGTGGGGGATGGCAGGCGCGGCATCCGTCTGAAGAATCCACACGTCCCCATCGATGTCATCCAGGTGCCGATGGCGATCGGTGCGAATCGCCCTGGTGTCGATCTTGGGGCCGCTCAACTCGATGCGGCAATGCGTTCTCGTCTCGCTGCTCGCGGCTTTGATGAGGTTGTAGAACGGCTGAATGCGTCCCGGTGCGTCGACGTTGAGCCACTGGGGCAGGCACGCGAGCCGGGCAACGTTGAAACACTGCACGTTGACTCTATCGCCGCCCCCTGCCAGGAACTGGCGGACGCGGTAGAGGCGAGTGTGCGTACCGGCAATCTGGCGCTCGTGCTTGGTGGCGACCACGCGCTCTCGATCGGGTCGCTGGCCGGGGCATCGTCGGCAGGGCGCCTGGGCGTCATCTGGCTAGATGCCCACGGTGACATCAACACGCCTGAGACATCGCCCAGCGGAAATGTGCATGGTATGCCACTCGCCACGGCGATAGGCCGTGGGCCCAAAGCGCTGACGGATATCGGCAGCCGCGCCGACCTGCGCTTTGAAGATCTGGTGTATATCGGCCTGCGTGACCTCGATCCCGGTGAGCGCCTGCTGTTGCGCGATTCCCCCGCGCTGGTCTACCCGATCTCCAGTGTCGAGACGCTGGGTGTCGCGGCGATCACCTATGAGGCTATCCGCCGCCTGTTCGAGCGCGGCGTGGACGCCGTGCATCTCTCCTTTGACCTGGACGTGCTCGACCCCGGCATCATGCCCGGCACCGGCACTCCGGTCCCCGGCGGTCTGACCTACCGCGAAGCGCACCACATGCTGTCTCTCATCCGCGCCTCCGACCTGCCCATCGTGTCGGTGGATGTCGTCGAGCTGAACCCCGCGCTGGACTGCACCGGCGGCTCACTGGATGTCGCGGCCGGCTTGACGGCGGCGTTGTTGGGCGAAGTGCTCGTTTGAATGACCGGCCCTAGGCCCCAACAACGATCTGCCGCAGACTTGCCTCACCCTGCTCCACCGGGATCTCCTCACCCCGTTCGATGGCGACTTCCAGCCAGAGCTCGATTGCTTCCTGTGCCATCTGGAAAGCATGATCCCGATCGTCGCCCTGGGTGGCGATATCAAGTGCGGGGACAAATGCAACCCAGGCGTCGTCCTCGGGGAATACCAGAACGGTGTACTGGTGGACGTTGGGTTGGGCCATCATAAGAGTTCCTTCAACTCATCCTCGGTCAGAACAGCCTGCCTCAGAATCGACTTGACAACGAACGGCTTTAGATCCTTCCCGCCATGTACTGGAACCGTAACCTTGCCGGTTTTTGTGGTGTGACGAAAATGCTGATGGCTACCACTTGATCCAGCTTGCTTCCAACCGTCACGCTTCAGCGCTCGTATGATCTCACGAGCCTTGAGTTGAGGTAGTTTATCAG
>JACCZH010000489.1 GCA_013696045.1 Chloroflexia bacterium | reverse complement strand
CGCGTGACATCGCCGAGCAACGTGCCCGGCAGCAGCAGGCAGAATCGTTGATGCCGTCGTCACGATTCAACCTGGACGACATCTACTCCCAGATGCAGGAGGGCGGCACCAAGGAGTTGCCGATCGTCCTGAAAGCGGACACTCAAGGGTCGCTCGGCGCTGTACAGGGGAGCCTTGCGAAACTCAGCGAGCGCACGGACGCCGCCAAGATTACGATCGTGCACACCGGCACCGGCGCTATCAACGAATCTGACGTTCACCTGGCAGTAGCGTCGCGCGGCATTATCATCGGCTTTAATGTGCGGCCCGATCCAGCCGCCAAGCGGGCCGCCGATGCCGATAATGTCGACATCCGCTTCTACAATGTTATCTACAACTTGACCGACGAGGTTGAGGCCGCGATGAAGGGTCTTCTCGACCCGGAGAAGCGTGAGGCAACTGACGGATACGCCGAGGTGCGTGAGATTTTCCGGCTGCCGAACCGCATCGTGGTAGCCGGCCTCTATGTCCTGGACGGCAAGATAACTCGTAACTCGAGAGTCAGAGTGCTGCGCAACGGAGCAGTGATGTCGGACACCACGGTGTCGTCGATGAAGCGTTTCAAGGACGACGTCCGCGAAGTCGCCGCCGGCTACGAGTGTGGTGTGTCACTGGATGGTTACAACGAGCTTGAAGAGGGCGACCAGCTTGAGTTCTACCGCATCGAAGAGGTTGCTCGAACCTAAAGGGACATTGAACTTCCTGTGGTTGAGTACTGAGTGAGGTGGTTTTTGAATGAGTGGTCGTAGAAGGCGGCAGGTTGGTGATCTCCTGCGGGATGAAATCAGCTTCCTGATCCAGCGAGGGTTGAAAGATCCTCGCATTGGATTTACAAGTATCACTCGCGTAGATGTCAGCCCTGATATTAGATACGCAACGGTGTTTGTGAGCGTCCTGGGCACGGAAGACGAGCAAAGCGAGACGCTGGTGGCTCTCAATAGCGCCTCGGGGTTCATCCGGCACGAGTTGGGTCCAAAGCTTACAATGCGTAATATTCCAATGGTGTCTTTTCGCCTGGATCGTTCGATGGAACATGCGGAGAATGTCGCACGCTTACTCAGGGAGATTGATCTCCCGCCGGAAACGGAGCCAGGCGCGCCGTCAGACTCTGATCGAGAGGCTTAGCCGGCGTGATAGCTGGAACAACTGATGAGGTTTCCATCCCGCAGCACGAATCGCTCGCCGACATTCCGGCCCGTGCACTTGAACTGAGGGATTTCATCCTTCAGCACGAACGCCCGGCTATCGTCTCCCACGCCAATCCCGACGCGGACGCAGTGGCATCCGTGCTTGCCATGCGAGCCATCTGCGAGTTTCTTGGCCGCGAGCCGGTGGTAACGGTTGCTGGAGACGGCCAGGTGCCTGCCAACCTGATGTTCTTGAACGACGTACTTACTCTTACCCAGCGTGCCGACGAAGCGTTGCAAACAGCGGATCTGCTTATTTATGTTGACTGTGCTGACATGGCCAGAGTTGGACCACTCTACGAAAACGCCCAGGAGTATTTTCAGAATCATCCGGCGACGGTGAACATCGATCATCATGTAACCAACCGGCGCTTCGGCATACTTAACTGTGTAGCGCCGGAAGCAGCGGCAACGTCAGAGATTCTTGAGATCGTCCGCGAGACGCTTGAGGTGCCGATCGACTCCCATTTGGCCACGGCTATGCTGGCAGGCATCTACGGAGACACGCTGGGGCTGCGGACGCCAAGTACCACTCCGGCAACCATGCGAGTTGCCGCGGAGTTGCTTGAGGTCGGCGCAGAGCTGGATGTCGTGGTTGACTGGCTGTTCCGGGTAAAGCCATACTCTGCGGTCAAACTGTGGGGCGAAGCGTTGACCCATACCGCTTGGTCGGGCCCACTTATCTGGGCTTATATTGACAGCGGGATGCTGGAGCGGACGCAATCGTCGCCATCCGAAGTTGAAGGATTGGTAAATTTTCTGGCCGGCACGGAGGGCGCGCGGGCGGCGGCCCTCGCCTACGAAGAGTCCAATGCCTGGCGGGTTAGCCTGCGCTCGGTGCATGATGATGTGGATGTCTCGGAACTCGCGAAGGCATATGGTGGTGGCGGGCATCCTCGTGCAGCGGGCCTTCGTCTGCCGGGCGATGTAGAAGCGCTGAGAGAATTCGCCGACGCCATTGGCGGAGCAGTATCCGTCGTAACTAGCCAGTCCGAATCTTCGTGCGCTGATGACGAAGAGAGCTAAAGAGCCGGACCTACACGGTATTCTGGTCGTAGATAAACCACCCTACATGACGTCTCACGACGTTGTTGGCCGAGTGCGGAGATTTACCGGCATTCGCCGGGTTGGCCATGCCGGCACGCTTGACCCGTTTGCGACTGGTGTCGTCGTTGTAGCCGTTGGCCGGGCGACGCGTATTTTACAGTTCGTCCAGGACGCCGAGAAACACTATCTGGCGCATATTAGCCTGGGGGCTGAGAGCGACAGCGCAGATGTCGATGGAAGCGTCATTCGTCGCGCCAACATGCGCGATCAGCCGGACAGGAAGGCTGTTGAGGATGTGCTCCGGCAGTTTATTGGTGACACCGAACAAATCCCACCGGCATATTCAGCTATAAAAGTCGACGGTCAGCCACTCTACCGGCAAGCAAGAGCGGGGAAAGAGGTGTCTGCTCCACCTCGGAGGGTGCAGATTTTTTCGATTGAGCTTGTTGCGTACGATCCTCCGGACATAGTGATACGTGTCCACTGCGGGAAAGGCACCTACATTCGCTCTCTGGCCCGTGACATTGGCGTTCAGCTAGGCACGGCGGCGTATTGCCACGGTCTACGAAGGACATCGGCCGGACCGTTTTGCCTCGACCAGGCCTGGACACTTGATGGGCTTGCAGAGATCGACGCCTGGGAGCACTGGCACGACATTGCACTTCACCCTGATTGGGCGATCGCCCATATGCCGGCGGTGATTCTGTCAAAGGAAGAGCAAACCGCGTGGTATCATGGCCAGTCGTTCACGGTTCCTGGCAACTGGCAGGGTGACGAGCGTCTGGTGCGTGTCTATGGTTCGAACGGCGACTTTGTCGGTGTTGGACGCGAATTCAGCGATGGTCGTCTGAGATCGACATTTGTGTTTAACACCGGGAGTGAGGATGAGCAGAGTTGAGCGGTGCGTCAGGCAGGGCCGTCGAGACATGGCCCAGGTTGCCCGGTCTCAGGCATGTTGTCACGATCGGCAATTTTGATGGCATTCATCGTGGACACCAACACCTTCTCTCCAGAGTGACTGCCCGCGCCAAAGAGCTTAATGTGCCCTCGCTTGTTGTTACGTTTGAGCCTCATCCAGCAACGATTCTCCGGCCTGAGCACGCTCCTCCTCGAATTGCAACCCCAGAAGAGAAATTCAAGCGCTTGCATGCCGCGGGGATCGATGAGGTGGTGGCAATTCCGTTCGATCGGGCTTTCGCAGCGCTCTCACCAGAGGAGTTCCTGACGCTCGTCGCTGACAACGTTTGCCCCACCGACGTATACGTGGGCGCCGGATTTCGATTCGGGAAGATGCGCGCCGGTGACATCGGCACAATCCAGCAGTTTGGAAACCAACATGGTTTCGATTGTCATACTGTTGAGCCTTTGTCCGATGAAGACGGCGTGATTAGCAGCTCGCGATTGCGAGCCTCGCTTTTGGCAGGCAACGTCGCGGCTGCGTCCAAACTGCTTGGACGTCGGTACAGGCTCGCTGGCGAGGTCGAACACGGCATGGCCCGTGGTAAAGACCTTGGATACCCAACCGCCAATTTGAACGTGCCTGACGGCTTGTGCGTCCCTCAGGATGGCATCTATGCTGGCTATGGGCGCTTTGACAGTCAGAGTAACGCAACTCATGAAGCATTAATTTATATCGGCACGAGCCCGACCTTCGGTGACCGCCCACGGCTTGTTGAGGTCAACATTCTCGATTTCCATGGAGATCTCTATGGACGTGGGCTCGAAATTGAATTCGTGGAATTGATCAGGGGCGATCAGACATTCGACACGACCGAGGCCTTGATAACCCAGATGGCGCAAGACGAGACGAAGGCACGCCAGGTGTTGAGCGATACGGCTCCCGAACCTGATCTGAGAGGTAGCTAGCGAGACGTGGATACCAGAGAGCGTATGGATACAGACCTTCAGCAGCTGCTTACCGAGAACGTTGCAACGGTGCATGTCCGAGAGAACCTGGAGCGAAAGCTGCGCTCCGGCCGGCCGCTGCGCGTCAAGATGGGCTTTGATCCGAGCGCTCCAGACATTCACCTCGGACATTATGTTGGCCTTAAAAAGATGCGGCAATTTCAGGACCTCGGTCACACGATCGTCGTCATTATTGGTGACTGGACAGCCCAAATCGGAGACCCCTCGGGTCGCTCGGCACAACGCAAGATGCTGGGCCCTGAAGAAGTGAAGGCCAACGCTCAGACCTACCTGGACCAATTCTTCAAGGTTGTCGACGAGGAGCGCGCGGAAGTCCGCTGGCAGTCAAGCTGGTTTGGGTCCTTCGACCTGGCGGATGTCCTGCGGCTTACCAGCAAGTTCACTGTGGCACAGATGCTCCAGCGCGATGATTTTGAGAAGCGTTATGCGGGTGGGTCACCGATTGGGATTGTGGAATTTCTGTACCCTCTCCTGCAGGCATATGATTCGGTTGCCGTGCAGGCTGACGTCGAGATGGGTGGGACCGACCAGACATTCAATCTCCTCGTTGGACGTGACATCCAGCGGGAGATGGGCCAGACACCACAGGACATCCTGACTGTGCCGATCCTGGTTGGGCTCGACGGCGAGATAAAGATGTCGAAGAGTCTCAACAACTATGTTGGTATCGACGAAGACGCGAATCAGATGTACGGGAAGCTTATGTCGATTCCTGACACGGTCATTGAGACCTATTTGCGGCTCGTTTCCGACATCCCGGTAACCGTCATCGACGAGCTGGTACAGGGAATGTCCGGCGGTTTCGAGCATCCGCGTGACGTGAAGGACACGCTGGCGGCGGATATCGTGCGCATCTTCCACGGCGACGACGCGGCAACGCACGCT
>JACCZH010000481.1 GCA_013696045.1 Chloroflexia bacterium | reverse complement strand
CGAGTGGAACCAGATCTGATGGCCGGCAAAGAGCAACAGCACGACGTTCGATAGAGCGCAAGGGCCAAGACAACCGCCGAGCGAGAGGTGCACCTTGTGACGGATCCTCCGTCGCGCCCACTCGCTGTGGTAGAGGTCGAGCGGCACCGGTTCATGGCCGCGATCGGTATGGCCGCAGCAGCATCCGGTCGCGCAGACGAAGAGCTGGCCCGGTCGGCGGAAGACATTGATCGGCTCGCCGTCGGCGCGCCAGACGATGTTACGCACCTTCGACGTGTGTTCCGACCTCGTCAGTGCGGCGGTGGCGTCGGATGTCGTTTCGTAGTGCTCATGAGGATCCCAGAGCCCGGTGGCCTGCTCGGCGGTGCGGGCGTCAAGTTCAGCTGCCGTGATTACGTCCGTCTCCAGCAGCAGCCGCTCGAAGGACGCCAGCCAGCGCTCGTAGTAGGTCGAGCCGTCGTCGTGTTCCTCGGCGGCCCCGATCTCGGCCACCAGCCGGTCCCGGAAGGCGTCCCAGTCGTACGCCTCCTTGTTACTCAGCGACACCGCCATGCCGAAGATGCGCGCTTCCCAAGGGGCCTCGAAGACCAACTCGCCATTCTTGCGCGGCACGGCCATGTCGTCGCCGAGATCTTCGATGCGTGTATCAGTCATAATGGATCACCATTCAGGCCACGCCGGCCGTTGCCCGCGGCTTGACGACCTCCACACCGATCATGGTGTCGCGGGTGACGAGGGCGGCGAGCCCTTCCTCGGACAGGTTTTCGAGGCCTTCGGGACGCATCGGGAGCACCATGTAGCGCTCCTCGGCGCTGCTGTCCCAGACATGGATATTGACCGAGTCATCGAGCTCCAGGCCCATCTCTTTGAGCACCGTGCGCGGCTCGATGACGACTCTGGAGCGGTAGGAGAAATCCTTGTACCAGGTCGGCGGCAGGCCAAGCACTGCCCAGGGATAGCAGGAGCAGAGCGTGCAGACGACGACGTTGTGGTCGGTTGGCGTGTTCTGGACCACGTTGAGCGGTACGCCGCTCGCCAGTCCCAACTCGACGATTGCCGTGCTGCCGTCATTGAGCAGGCGCTGTTTGAACTCCGGGTCCACCCATGCGCGCGCGACGACTTTGGCGCCGTTGAGCGGCCCGACATCGTGCGCAGGAGGAAACGTGTGCCGCCAACCGATGTTAACCGCCACGTCACTCCCACGATGCATTCAGACCCAGTGAGGCAATTTATGCGGCCAGGCGAAAGGGCGGATACGTGTCCGTGACAAGGGTCACCGCGTAGCCAATGACGCGGTTGTTCCAGCGAAAGACACCTTCCACATAGTTGAACAGTCCTCGTGGATACCGGCCGGTGACAAGGATGGCGCCCCACGCCATGACCACGGCAACAACGGCTGCGATATTCAACACCACCAGAACGATGACATGGGGGATGGCCAGGAACCACTTCACCAATGGCAGCCAGTGATTCAGGTCCTGCCTTACCTCCGGGTAGGCATAGTCAAGGTGTACGGACTGCTGGTCGTCGGTCGACGGATAGCGATCATCCATCAGAGCCAGATAGGTACTGACACGGTTCGAGAAACGTTGGAGTTCCAGGTTCCAGTCGAACCACCATCGGGGGTACTTCTGTCGGAAGACAATCATTAGCAGCGGAGCAAAGAAGAGCACCCCGGCCACCCCAGCCACACTGGCCATGTTGTCGGAGGACCAGTCCCCGGCCCCACCCGAGACGGCACCAAGCAGGAGCAGGATTGGAAGTGCGACGATGAGGCGGAAGAAGGTCGTGGTCCGGTCGAGCGCCCGGTTTGGATAGTCGACGGAGAAGCGAACGGGGTACGGGGAGGTGTCCATGGTATGTCCTTTGTATGAATGGGTACGGTTCGGCGAGCGGTTCTCTCTCTTCCGGGTGTATGTCCCCGTATCTGATTGCCCGCGAAACCGGTCGAAGAAGCAATTGCCAGTGTGATCACAGGCCTTGCGGTGGTGGTCCCTTCGAACTGCTATCGTCGACTGTCATGTCGACCACGTTCGTCGATCGGCACGGATGTGCCGTGCCGATCGCTCCCATCGCCGTCAGTCGGAGGGGATAGTCTCCACCTTGGGGACGATCACCTGAGGGATGACCGCCGTGGCGGACGTTCCCTCGAGCCGGAAGTCGGGCAACCACCCGAGCCACGTTGGCAGGTACCAGTTGCGATCGCCGAGGAGTGCCATCGCACTTGGGACCAGGATCGAGCGAACGATAGTGGCGTCGAGGAGGATGGCAACGCCGAGGCCGAATCCGAGCTGCTGGATGAAGACCAGGCTCGCGGAGGCGAATCCGCCAAAGACGGCCACCATGATCAGGGCTGCCCCGGTGATGATCTTCGCCGTCCGCTGCAACCCAACCGCGACCGACTCGGTGTTGTTTCCCGTGAGGTCGTAGTGCTCGCGGATACGAGAGAGCAGGAAGACGTGGTAGTCCATCGAGAGCCCGAACAGCATCGCGAACATGAAGAGCGGCAAGCCGGCTTCGATCACATCTGTCTGCTGGAAGCCGAAGAACCCGACCAGGTTACCCTCCTGGAAGACCCAGACGATCAGCCCATAAGCGGCACCAACCGAGAGCAGGTTCATGACGATCGCCTTGGCCGCGACGACGAGCGAGCGAAACACGACGACCAGGAGAACGAAACTGAGACCGAGGACAAAGAGGAAGACGATCGGAGTGTAGGTGTCGAGCACCTCCAGGAAGTCGACATTGTTCGCGGAGAGCCCAGTCGTGAGGATCTGGCCCGCCGGCAATGAGGCCGCAATGGGTGGGATGATCTCGTCACGAAGGTTCCGGATAGCGTCGGATGCAGCCTCCTCGGCGGGATCGAGGTTCATCGGGACGGAGATGAGGGCGATCTCGTTGTCGGTGCTTCGGGTTGTCGTCGCCGGACCGTACAGGGGACTGCCATCGGCGGTGGTGGCTTCGCCCAGGCGTTGAATGATGGTGGCAATGGCTCTCTCGGTGGCCGGGTCATCCAGCGGCCCCTCAACCACGATTTCGACCGGCGAGATCAGCCCGGCGGAGAACTCAGCGTCGAGGATGTTGAACGCCGTCTTGGATTCGAGCTCGTCCGGCAACGACGACGCGAAATTGAAGCCCTCATTCAGATTGAACACCGGTGACGCACAGAGGACGAGGAAGCCGCCGGCCACGACCAGGCTCACAATGGGCTTGCCCATCACGACCCGGCTGATACGCCCCCAGAATCCGGCGTGGATCGTCTCGCGGTCCCAGGCGGCTTGCCTGGCGGCCGTCTCGGCGTTGTAGGTGCGGCGACACGGCCAGTCGAGCTTGTCACCAAGCAGGGCGATGACGGCCGGAATCAG
>JACCZH010000472.1 GCA_013696045.1 Chloroflexia bacterium | reverse complement strand
ACCGGCGGTCACCTGGCCGAGCGGGGTAATCCGAACATTAGCCAGATCGGTGCCGCAGATGGGGCAAACGAGCGGGGTTCTGCGTCGTGCTGACATCGTTCTGAAACTCCCTTGACCGTTCTCCGCGGGTATCCGTGAGCGGATTTCTTTTTGACACGCCAACAACAAGCAGCGAGCTGCCGTACATTGCCGCAATGGTACTATACGTTTACGATATTTTGGCCGCTTTCCGGGCGATCTTGTGAAGCGCGTCTTTCATGCGTACAATGGCGAGAATTCCGCGCCAGCTATGCGCCGGAAGGTCACGCTCATATCGACCTTGGATGGAAACAACACACAGGAGGAGCTCGTGGCGAAGACCGAAAAGATCGACGCATTGATCTCGACCGTTCGTGAACTCAATCATCGCGTCAGACCGATGTTGAACGAGGGTATTGGCGGCGGTCAGGGCAATCAGGCTCAGGCGCACACCATTCTCGGCGAAATGCGCAACCGCGAGCTAGTCGCATCGCACGGCGTCAAGCGCGTCATGCTCTCCAACCGCGAAGGCATCGACGCTATGGAGATCAAGCATATGATGGGCACCGACGACGCGCGTATTACTCTCGAAGAAGCCCTCGAGATCCATCAGGATCCGGAAAAACTGCCGACACGCGTATTGCTGTCGGAGTTTGGATCGGCGCGCGAGGCGATCCTATCTCTTGTTCGCGAGCTTCCAGACGAGCAGTGGGAAGCCGCCAGCAGCACCCTGGGCGAAGGGGATCTGAACTCAGTGGAAGCAATCGTCGATAATCTGATTGCGGAAGATCAGGTAGCTGTGAGGAAGATCAACGAGTTGCTGACCATAACGGCGTAGGTTCTGAGGTCCATCATCACGGCTCATTGTCTGCGAGGCCGGTGAATTGCCCACTCCTTTTGTACATCGGAGTACGCGGCATTACGGAGAACAGCGGCCTTTCTTGGGTCATTGGGCCGGTCGCACGGAGTCCGGCCCCTGCCTCGAACTCCGCCCGATACGTGACACTTCGCCGTCGCCCATTTACAATACAATTGTGAAGCGATGCACACAGATCGCTTGGGGGGCATGATGTCCCGGTGGTAGATAGGCCTTGTCGTGCGACCCCAGGGAGCAGCGGAACGGTTTGAGACTCTCGAGGCAAGCGAGGCACGGGCATTACGGCTCTGCCTGCAGCTCTCGGTTATCGCGTTAATCTGGGCGCTTGGCTTGGTTACGCTCGGCGCAATTGTCAGCGTTACGGATTCCGCCCACGATTGCTCCGGCTGGCCACTCTGTAACGGTCAGCTTTCTCCCGCGGCTGATGTCAATGGCGTCCTTATCTTCGGACACCGCTTCGGCGGTCTTGCGCTCGTGCTGTTATCCACAGCGTTCGTCGCAGTCTCATACTTGCGCCTTCGCTCAGAGGCAGCAGTCACCCGTCTGGCAGCCAGCGTCTTTGTGCTTATTCTGGCCCAGGCGGTTCTTGGCGGGTTCGCGGTGGTTCGAGACCTCTCCTCTGCCGTCGTCACCGCTCACCTTATACTGGCGCTCATCGTCATCGCCGCGCTTACAGCCTCGGCGGTAATCATCTGGCGGCGAATATCGCCAAACGCCGTCACCGCTCCGGTATCGACGCTGGCGCTGCCGCCGCGCTACTCCGGTTATCTGCGAGCCATGGGGCTGGTGCTTCTGATGGCGCTGATCTCGGGTTCGATTGTCGGATCGCCCGTGGAAATTACAGGTTGCTCTAACCCGGGCCAATGTCTCGAACAGGTGAGCAATAGCTTCTCTAGCGCCGGCGGATTTATGTCGTTTCACTATATCTCCGCGATACTTGGAGTTACGGTCGCAGGTGCGTTTCTGTATGAAGCGCAACGAGACCGCGCGCTCAACACCGTAGCGCGTAAGGCCGCACTTGTGGCCGGCTCGACGCTCGCCCTGGCGCTGATCCTTGGCGCCGTCCTGACGTTTATTCCTATTGAGGACGCCTGGCTCGCGACACCGCTGGCTATCGCCTCATTAAGCTGGGTAGCTATTGTGGGCCTCGTCACGGCTGACTGTCTCGCGCTGCGAGACAAGCCTGCCGCGCGGACGCCCATTAAGGAAACGCTGCGCGACTTCGCCCGCGTGACCAAGCCCGGCATCATGCTCTTGCTCGAAGTGACAACGCTCGGCGCGATGCTCATCGCAGCACAGGGTTGGCCGTCGCTGGAGCTCGTTCTCTTGACCCTGCTCGGCGGGGCCATGGCGGCAGGTGGAGCGAGCGCACTGAACTGCTATTACGATCGTGACATTGACGGCCTGATGGCCCGCACCCGCAAGCGTCCCATCCCCACCGGTTCCTTGACATCCGACCAGGTGCGAGTCTTTGGACTCGTGCTAAGCGTGTTGGCGGTCATTGAGCTGGCGTGGTTCGTGAACCCTCTGGCCGCTACCATGGCTCTGGCCGGCAATCTCTTCTACGTGCTCGTCTATACGCGCAAGCTGAAGCGCACAACTCCACAGAACATCGTCATCGGCGGCGCGGCCGGCTCCTTCCCACCGCTGGTTGGCTGGGCGGCTGTTACTGGGTCGCTCAGCCTCGGCGCGCTCCTGATCGCCGCAATCATCTTCTACTGGACACCGCCGCACTTCTGGAGTCTGGCACTCCTCAAAGCGAACGACTACCGCCGCGCTGGCATCCCGATGTTGCCGGTCACTCATGGCGAGCACGAAACGCGCCGCAGGATCTTGCTCTACTCGCTGCTGCTGGTGGCCGTAACACTGCTGATGGTCCCGGCCGGAGTTGTGGGTTGGATTTACGGTGTCACTGCAGGGATACTCGGTGGCTGGTTCGTCATCATGGCGCTGCGCATGTTCCGCGAGGATACATCGCGTCTCGCCTGGCCGCTCTTTAAGTACAGCAACTACTACCTGGCCGCACTCCTCGCCGCCATGGCCGTGGATCACGCGTTCATATAAAGCGTGTCACCTGATCATTGACGTAGCCGCGCAATTCGTTGCGCCTTTCGCCCACCCAAACGGTTTGGGGTGGAAAGAATGCGCAATGAATTGCGCGGCTACGAAACACCACTATTTCTGATAATACCAAGGCTCCTCATCGATCAGAAGCGCCAGCCGAGTAACGGGACCAGCATCTCCCGCGCTGTCAATGAGCCATGCCCACCGGCGGTCGGGTTGTTTGACTTCGGGTAGACAAATGAGGCGTCATCCTTCGCAAGCAACAGTGTCTTGCCAATACGCGCCTCCAAACCGGGATGAAGCTCGCCGGGGCCATAGAGTCCGGCTTTGACCGCGTCGTGAACCGGCAACACAACGCCGTCGTTGCCGGCGATCTCACGCAATGCGTGCAGCCCGGGCAGGTCGTCGAACGCAAGCCCCATCGCCCGGCGATCACCGGTCGGGATTAACCGCGCCGGGCTATGCTCGCGGAGAATCTTCTTGAGCGAGTGCGTCCGTTCGATTGAGATCGGAGTATGACCGTGATCGGCGGTCACGAGAACCGCAACATCACCGGACCGGTTGCCCAGACGGTCGAAAAAGCCCCGCCCAAGCGCCGCATCCAGCAGATGCAGCTCGTCAAGACAGATGGCACTCTCCGGTCCATGAGTGTGTGACAGCGCGTCGTATCCGTCCCAATAGCCAAACACGAAACGGCGACCCGGTTTCTCCACTTCCCGCAACAGCATGCCGGCAAACTCGGCCGGAGTGCGATGTCCGCTGTAGGGCACACCGGAAGAATGCACCCTGGTCAATGGAGAATCCATGAAGGCCAGGTTCGAGACGACAGTTGATGGGGTATCGTGACACTCTAACAGATCGTAGAGCGTTGGAACTCCGAGGAAACCTTTCGGCTGGGGCAACGGCAACCTCACCGGCATGCCACCCACCGGCTTCCAGCTAATCATGTTGATTACCGCCTGTTGTGCCGCCATGTAGAGCGTGTAACCAGCCATACCGTGTTGGGCTGGTGGCAGGCCAGTCTGGAGCGTTGTAAGAGCGGCAGCTGTTGTTGAAGGAAAAACCGAGGTCATCCGGGTGGCCATTTGCGCCTGGCTGAGATGACGCAGCGCGCCCTCTGCCTCCGCCCAGCCCAACACATCCGCGCCAAAACCATCCACAACGATCAACACGACCACTCGCGCGCCATCCAGGAAGCCGGGATGGAGGACGGAGGGCTGGAGTGGCGATAACAGGGAACTGTTGTTGCCTTGGCCGGGTGAGATAAAAGCGTTTAGTATCGACGCCGGGAGGTTCCCAATCGAGCCCCCGTCATAGGCAGGAAGCACCGCGTCTGGCCAATGAGCGGCGGACGTGAACCAGCGCTGGGCATGCGGCGTCGCGTTCAGAGACAGTGGCAAGGGTCTCTAGAGGCTCTTCTGGTCGCGTTCTGCCCACGCGGGACGCTCCGGCCGCTCGCCGGGCACCGGAATCTGTGTCCGCGCTCTGCGGCGTGTGGCCTGCTCGTCGCAGCCCTGCACGGGGCACCGGTATAGCAAGGTGTAGGTTTCAGTTTCCTGATCCATGAAACGGGTTGGCTGCCCAACCTTCTTGAACATTTCCATGCGGACATCGTGACGCGGACACATCGGCCACTCGCTATCGTCGGCGACCTCGCCCCGCACCCAATCCAGGACTTTCTGCAGCAACTGTTCACCCTCGGTTACGGACAACGATCGTCAGCTGGCGGAACACCCGCCTGCTGACTGTGAGAATACCGTACATTGCGACACGTTGGCCACAACTCGAGCGTCGAGGTGCGCGCATTCGCTTGACGGCTTACGCTGATTCTGTTTTGATGCCTGTAGCGTACCCGACCGTACAGTTCACATTACCGGATGACGATGGAACGGCAGTGAGCCATGAGCGATCAGCAGGACACGCCATCCAATCAGTTTGAAGACACCGCGCAGTTCTCCGATGTTACGCAGGTTTCTGATGCTGCCCCACAGGCGGACGGCAACCCTCATGTTGCGGCGCTTGCGAGCGATGTCGGACCGCGCTCGCCCGGCAGCTCCTCCGAAGGTGAAGCTGCCGCATATCTTGCTGCCGCGCTACGCGATATTGGTCTGCCGGCAGTTCGCCTTCCGGCCCATGCCCCGAAACTGAGCGGCCTTCAAGAGTTAGCGTTTGCGCTGGCGTCGCTCGCCGCTCTGCTTGTTGCAGTGTTACTACCGCCGCTCGGACTCGTTCTGCTGCTTGGATTGTTCGGCCTGATGCTGGCCGATGTGTATGGCCACGTTCGCGTCTCTGACTGGCTGCCAGCCGGCCAGAGTGTCAACGTGTTGTCTATCGTGCCGCCTATGGAGAGCGAGGTCCGGCGGCTCATTGTCACGGCGACGCTTGACACCGGGCAAGTTGGGATCCTGTGTCGCAAGCACTGGGGCTTCGCGTATGCGTGGCTACACGCCGTCATCCTCGCTTCACAAGCCCTGGCAGTGGTGATTTCCGTGGCGATTCTGGCGCGCGGCAGCGACTCGTTGGCGCCGCTATTCGCCATCCCTGGCTTGATGCTCATTGTCACACTCGCTCTGTTGGGTGAGCGAGAGCAGAATGGCGCCCATTCACCCGGAGCGATCTCCAACGCCAGCGGAATCGCGGCCTTGATCGGGCTTGCCAAGCACACGGTTGAGCGGCCGCCGCGCTGGATAGAAGTCTGGTTTCTTGGTGCCGGCGCGGCAACCTTCGGCAGCGCGGGCATCAACGACTTTCTGAAGAGGAACACCTTCGACCCGGACATTACCTACTTTGTTCATCTTCAGAGTCCTGGAGGCGGAGCGCCGGTCCTTCCGAAGAACACCGGCGCGGGTTTGCTCGGAACACCGGCAACCCCGCTGCTCACTTGGATCTTTGAGTCCGCAAGCGGCGACTTGATTGACACCGATATCCGCACAATTAAACGTCTACCGTTTGCCACTCAGGCCCACGCCACCCATCGCGCCGGATATCAGTCGATTGTGGTGGCCGGCGTGGACGCCCAGAACCGCATTCCGCTGCTGGACGACGCGGAAGACCTGCCCTATCAGGTGCATGAGACGAGCATTGATGACACCGTCCGGTTTCTTGGCGCGGCTATCGAAGCCCTCGACCGCGAGGTGGCGGCACGGGCCATGCTGGCGCGCACGGCAGCATCGATTCAAGACACGACCGAAACGCCGGTCGTCACGGAAGACTTGCCAACCGGCGACAAATGATGCACCATGCTCTGCGCGGGTCAATCGTGAATGACCGCGACTAACGGAGGTTACTGTGAGCGGAATTGGCGCATATCTTGGAGGGCCGAGCGAGATCGCGGGTCGCGTGCCGCTGTTGGGACAGCCCGCGCCGGAGTTCGAGCTGGCCGACGAGCAAGGCAACGGAGTTACCCTGCGCCGTCTTACCCGGCGCGGCCCTGTCCTGCTTCATCTCTATCGGGGACACTGGTGACCCACCTGACGATTGCACCTGACGCAGTTGCGTCAGTCCTACTTCGAGTTCAAAGCCCTGGGTGTCGAATTTGTGACGGCCGCCAACGACACGCCCGAGGTCAATCAGGAATTGCGCGAGCGGCTCGACCTGCCCTTCACGCTGCTGAGTGACATCGATGCCGAGGTTGCCAGGAAGTATCGCGCGTTCCATGAGAATGAGCCACGAGACAGGAAGATCGCCCTGACCTCGATGTTCCTGATTGACAGTGCCGAACACGATCGCATCGTGCGCTTTGAGTACGTCGGCCCGACCACCAGGCACCGCGTTCCAAACTCGCGGTTGCTTGAGGAGATTCTGAACCTGCGCGGCCAGCGTGAGCAGCTGATCAGCGTCCTCGTTCCAGGTGAAGAGGAACTGCTGCGTCAGATTGAAGAACGCAACAACCCGCCGCTCGGTTTCTACCGACAACCTCCCAAGGAGGAGATCGAAGGCTCAGCAGTGCTGGAACGCGAGGTGCTCGGCCAGATGGTCATGAGCCAGTATGAGGAAATTCATCGCTACATGCGCGAAGGTTGGCGGCTGGTAACAGTTTTGCCCGAAACCCACGCTAGCGAGACTATTGGACAACGCTATGTCTTTGAGCGAGTGGTGCGGTAGAGCAGGTTACGGGAGCATAGTTATCTCGACCGGAGCCCTACGACGACGCTCAGGGCAGGCTCCGCGGAGTGGGGAGACCTCGGTTCCACCGAAGCTAGACAGGGTAAGAGATCTCTCCACTTCGGTCGAGATGACCACTTCGGTTAGCTCGTTTCCTGCGGCCCAATGATTGGCCGACGAAAGGCAGCTAACCTTCCGGC
>JACCZH010000436.1 GCA_013696045.1 Chloroflexia bacterium | reverse complement strand
CGCTAAACAGGGGTATAAGCCAGCCGGCCGGTTGAAGGCCGACGGGATCAAGCGTGGCGTCTACTACGACGATCTGGTTTTCGATGTCTTGCGCGCGGACTGGATCGACGCGCGTGACACCCGGAGTGAACGCGGGAAGGCCAGCACCAACGATGTCACGGTGTGAGCCGGCGCAATCCTTCTGGTGGACGACTATTCTCATTGCGCTGGCAACGGTCTTCATGCTCCAGGGCAGCCGGGTGTTCGTCGGCTACCTGGTGTTCGTCGTCGATCAGAGTCAGAGGGTAACGCTGGGTGTGACGGCTCTGGCGGTTTTTCTTGCGCCGGGATTGGTCTGGCTGCTGGTGCGGGCTGGCGGGGCTCAACGAACGATACTCGGCTCGACGGCGATTCTGGTGTCAGCGCGGGTTGTGCTTCAGTTCTGGCAGGAGCCAACCGCGAGGGTGGTACTCGGCGCGATCGTCATCGTTGCCTGGGGCTGGCTGGCGATTGTCGCCCTGCACCGTTTGCGTGCCGGCGCCGCGCTGGGCATTGTCCTTGCGCTGGGGCTGGACATAGCGTTCCGGATCGGCGCGGGAGCAATTGACCTGCCCTGGATGCCGGGAATCGGCGCGCACCTCGTGACAGTTGTTGTCGCGGGCAGCGTCGTTGTCGCCGCGTTGCGGCTTGGCTCACTCGAATCCGGGTCTACCGGTCCGGTGCTGCCCCTCGTTGCGCTTGGACCCGCGCTTGTGTTGCACCATCTGGTGACCGGCAACCTGGCGCTTGCTCAGGTAAAGACCGGTCTGGGCTTTCCAGCCGCCTGGCTCACCCTGGCACTTGGCGTCATTCTGGGATTGACGGCGGTCGTGGCCGCCACGGGCCGGAGAGCGCATGTCTCGTATTTCTTGATGGCTGTGTTCTCTGGAGCCATGACCCTGTCACTTTTCTGGACCACGTCAACACTTACGGCGCTTTGGCTCATAGTCGCGACAGCATCCATTCTGTATCTCACATCACTTGTGCTTCTGGCGCGCGACACCGCTGTGCATTTGGAAAGCGTGGGACGAACCGCTGCCGCCGTCACTGGCGGCATGGTGTTGCAGGTGCTGCTGCTCTTTGTTTACTACACCTTTACTGGTTGGGCAGCAATGGTAGCAGCGGCCTGGGTTCTGCTGGCGCTCGGAGCGCTGATTTCGACGCCGCTGCCACGACCGGGTTCCGGCGGTCGAAGGCCGATGACGGCAGCGGCCGGCATCGTTAGTCTGGCGCTGTTGCTGGCCTGCGCCTGGCAGTTTGTTGTCTGGTCCGAGCCACAGACGGTTGCCGCGACGGATTCCGAGCTCATAATCATGACCTACAACATCCAGTCCGGGTTCTCGGTCGACAACGTATGGAGTCTGGAGGAGACGGCGAGGGCCATCGAGGCCGAAAACCCGGACGTCATCGTGCTGAACGAGGTCGGCCGTGGCTGGCTGGTAACCTCGGGTAACGACGAGCTGCCGTGGCTGAGCCAAAGGCTGGAGATGCCCTACGTCTGGGGTCCGGCGTCCGATGACGGCTTGTGGGGCAACGTCATCCTGAGTCGCCTCCCGATTTCCGACGTCTCAGTTGAGAAGTTCGCCTCGACCCAGAATTTGAAGCGCTCGGTAACAGGTGCGCGGATCGATGTTGGCGACAGTGGGCTCTGGGTCTTCGGCACTCATCTGGATAACCCCGTTGGCGCCGGCGAAGCGCGCATGGAACAGGTGACAGAGCTTATTGCGTTCTGGAACAACCGGTCGCCCGCGGTGATCCTGGGCGATCTCAACGCCGCGCCCGAGGACGATGTGCTGACCGCCTTCACCGATCTTGGATTTGTTGACCTGGGCGTCCAGCTCGGCCCGGAGGACTTTACGTCTGAGGACGGACGCAGGATTGACTACATTCTGGCCACTGAAGGCATTGACGTGATCGACATCTGGGTTCCAGAGACCTGGGCTTCCGACCACAAGCCGGTTGTGGCGACGGTGCAAATTGGGGATTGATCGTTAAAAGCCGTATCTAGCCTGGCGGTGGCTCGATGCGCTGGACACCTGGGACACGGTCAAAATGACGATCATAGCTGACCACTTGAGCGGAGGCTGATCCTTCCAGATGAGCGACGATGAGGGCGTCTTCGAAACCAAGGAAAGGACGTTCAGCGTAGACAGCCAGGGCTCTAATCACACGCTCCTTACCTTGGATGCGCAGGCTGGTGATCGAAACAAGTGGTCGTAGACGGGCAGTAATCTCCGACGCAGGCAGCGCGTATAAGCGCTTCGACGACAAGACAAAGACAACCTCGGCAACAATGGCCTCAGAAGTCATTGCGATTTCCGATCCTTCGGTCAGACGTCGGAAGAACGCGCCACATGCGTGTGTCTTTATTTCGTCGTCTCCGGCAATGTATCGCACGAAGACATTGGTATCGAGAAAGTTCACCATTCAGTATTCATCTTACGAGCGAACTCCTCTGCGCGTTCATCTTTCGCTATTCGGATCTGGTCTTCGATATCTATCGGCTCTGGTAATGGCTTAACTGACCGGAAGACCGATTCAACGGTAAACTCCACCGGTTTCACGGTGACCTGATCATCTTCGATGGTGAACTCAACCTGATCTGTTGGCTTCACGCCAAGCCAACGACGAACGTCGGCAGGAAGTGTCACTTGCCCACGCTGAGTGATCGTCGATACGTACTTTCTCATGCGTTTACTCCTCTGCAATGTAGACGGCTGCACTCATTGAATAATAATCCATGTATGAACACCGCGCAAGAGTGTCGTGTTCACCTACTTGCGGGTTTCCGCAATCCAGTCCATGATTGGCCGGTCTTATGTGGAAGCGGGAACAAGCGCCCGCATCCAGCTAATCGCCACGCACTGGAACTAGATGGAGTCAAACAA
>JACCZH010000424.1 GCA_013696045.1 Chloroflexia bacterium | reverse complement strand
GCCATCAGGCCGGCCAGCACCTGGCCGGCCTGGCGTTCGGTAAGGCCGGCAATCTTTTCGGTGGCCACGAACTTCTCCCAGGCGGCGTCGGTCTTGGAGGACGCAATCCTGATATTCTCGATCTCCTGCTCATCCTTGATCATTCGCAGCTCGCGTAACACCGGCGTGGCGGAGATGAAACGCGACTCCGGCATGATCTCTTGCAGCTTAATCAGGAATCCCGACCAGGTCTGGTCGCTCACTGCAATCGCCGAACCATCCGCACCCTCAACAATGCGCGCCACCAGCTCGGTCGGTGACTGGGTCTCCTCCCAGGAATGAATATCCACAATGTCGTTGCGATCATTCAATCGCACCGACTCCAGCGTCGGAACCACTACAAACGGCTCGCCGTCGCGCGGCACCCCAAGCAGGGTCAGCCGCTCGGAGGAGTGCGCCGGATAGCCCAGCAGGTAGATCATGTCTGAGGACGGCGTCACGAACAGGAAATCCACCCCCTGCCGATCCATCTCAGCCTTGGTGCGCTCCAGCCTTGAACGAAACACTCCGTTATCACTCTCGCTCATGAACTCCCTCTCGCTGTTTGGTCACAAAAGCCGCACCTGGTTATCCGGTGATTCTAAACCAGCCCGCCCCGTATGCAACCACGTGCTATCCTGCCTGCGGCTTAATCGCAGTCTGATGAGGAGACCGCCACATGCCTGAAAACGAACGTGTTAAGGACATTTCCCAGACTATCGACGCCAACCGCGACGCCGCCATCGACATGCTCAGGGCGCTGGTGCAGGCGCCATCGATCACCGGCGCCGAGGAGCCGGCCCAGGATGTCGTGGAGAAACTCTTTCGTGCGCGCGGACTCGAAATCGACCGCTGGGAGGCTACTCCAGAGGAGATTGAACCCTACTACTGGCATGTGGGAGAGGAAACGGTTTTTGCCGGCCGCCCCAACGTGGCCGGCAAACGCGCCTCCTCGGGCAAGGGCCGCTCAATTCTCTTGAACGCTCACATGGACACGGTCGACTACGGGGATGAATCCCTCTGGACCTATCCCCCGCTCTCCGGCTCGGTCGATGGCGACCTGCTCTACGGCAGGGGCTCCTGCGACATGAAGGGCGGGCTCGTCACCTACCTGATGGCGCTGGGCGCGCTGGACCAGCTTGGCATCCGGCTGGCCGGGGATGTGACGGTCGCCGCGACGGTGGGTGAGGAGAATGGCGGAGTCGGCACGCTCTCAACGATCCTGCGCGGCTACCAAGCCGACGCCGCGTTGATTACCGAGCCCACCAGGCTCGCGCTCGTGCCGGCGCAGGGAGGCTCGCTCGTCTTGCGGTTGACGATCCAGGGCAAGTCCGCCCACGGCGCGGTGCGCGACGAGGGCGTTTCGGCGGTCGAGAAGTTCATCCCGATCTTCCAGGATTTGCTCGCCTTTGAGAAGGAGCGTAACGAGTCACTGCGACACCCGCTCTACGCGCACCTTTCGAACAAGATCCCGATCAGCTTCGGCGTCGTCCGGGCCGGCACCTGGGCTTCAACTGTGCCCGAGGAGCTGGTCGCTGAAGGGCGCATCGGATTGATTCCAGGCGAGGACGTCGATGAATTCCGGGAGGCCGTTGTCAACCGCATTATGGCGATAGCAGACGGGGACGCCTGGCTGCGCGAGCACCGCCCAGAGATCGAGTGGTTCGGCGGGCAGTTTGCCCCGGCTGAAACACCAGTTGACGCGCCGATCAGCCAGGCCGTGATCGCCGCGCACATGGAAGTCACCGGCTGCGAACCGGCCGTCGAAGGCGTGCCTTACGGCGCTGACATGCGCCTCTTTCAGCTGCTCGGTGACATGCCCTGCGTCATGTACGGCGCGGGAGATGTGCGCGTCGCCCACTATGTCGACGAGCACATCTCAATCGACGATCTCCTGACGGCCGCCAAGACGATCGCTGTCTTCCTTATCGATTGGTGCGAGGTCGAAGGTTAAACGCCGGGCTTCTTCCAGCCCAGCCTGCCTCGAACCACGTCGCCCGCTTGCGTATTGAGGTCAGCCGGCGTCTTATCCGCGACCGCGCTGCCTCCAGGAACACTGCCAAGAAGCCCATCCACACGCTTCTCAGTGACATGCTTCTCTACCGTGTCGCCTGCCTTGTCAGCGTGAGACGGCGAGATCTTGCTGCGAACCTTCTTAAGCCACCCAGACATCAGCGTGCCTCCGTTCGTTTATTGTGACGATACACAACAGTATAGCGTGTTACGTCGAGTTAAGCGAGCGGAGGCACGACCAATCTCAACGTTACAACGGCCCCACTGCCGAGCCGTCAAAACTCTCTTTGCGAGCGTTCGAGCGCATGAAAGTCAGGTACTCGTCTTTGGTCATGACAGGCGTATGGTTAGCCAGCAACTCCTTGGCTGCCGTCGCTCCGTCAGCAAGCAAGTCGATCACCGTCATCGCCATCAGCTTGGCGGGAAACACATAGGCCATGTACTTGTCGTCGATAGCCCAGTCAGTGCCATGCCCGGTACCCGAGAAACCAGCTACGTGCGGGTGCAGCGCCGGCATGATGTGGGCGATGTCGCCCATGTCGGTCGAGCCGGTGCGGTGGCCGGTGTCTTCCCAATCGTCCTCACCATGGAATGTCAGGAAATTGTCCTTGAACAGCCGCGACATGTCAGGGTCGTTGAACAATGGCATATAGCCCGGCAGGGTGGTGATCTCTACCTTACCGCCCATGGCGACCGCGCCGGAGCGCAGCGCCCGGTCGACCTTGAACGAGGCGTCATTGATGGCGTCGGCGGTCTTGCCGCGGATCATGGTCTCGAAGCGCACGTCGTTCGGGATGACGTTCACCAGGTCGCCGCCGCGCGTCAGGATTGGGTGGATGCGAACGGTGTCGTCGTCCTTGAAGGTCTCGCGCTGGGCGTTGATTGCCGAGAGCGCCAGCTGCGCCATGTACAACGAGTTGATGCCCCGGTGCGGCGCGCCACCGGCGTGGGCAGCCTTACCAATGAACTTCGCCTGCTTGCCAACAAAACCGTTGTTCGAAGCACTAATTCCGGCCCTGGCCTGCATGTTCTGGTTACTTGCGCCATGCACCATCATGGCCATGTCCACATCATCGAACGCGCCAAGCCGGATCATCTCGCTCTTGCCGCCCAGAAACTCGGTCTCGCCCTTATCGCGAAGCTCGACCCGGTAATCAATCTCGACGTACTCTTCGGCAGGCATCGCGAAGAAAGCCACTCTGCCGTCCAGCTCCGACAGCACACCGGAATTGATGAGCCCATTCGCCACCCCGAGCATGGTCATCAGCTGCGCGTTATGACCGCAGCAGTGCGCCGCGCCGGTTTCGGCGTTGGCGAATTCGTGGTCCGACACGAGCACCGAGTCCAGCTCGCCGATAACGCCGACCGTCGGACCGCTACCGCCGCCAGGACGCTGGGCAATTGTCTTCAGTCCAGTGATGGCGATCCCCTCTTCGTACCCAAGTTTCAGCCGGTCAAACTCCTGGGCAACGATTTTGGACGTGCGGAACTCCTTGAAGCCCAACTCCGGATCGCGGTAAATGCGCTCGCCCACCGCTATCAGATGATCGGCGTTGCGGTCGATCTCTTCCAGTACTCGCTGCTTGAAATCTTCGTGAAGCACAAGCTACCCCTTCTGCAATACAACGTCAGATTCTTGGGGCATCTTGCGACAGGCAGCGGTTCCTGTCAAACAGAGAACAAGGCACAAAAAAACGGCCCCTGTGAGGGGCCGCCTGGCTGGTAGCGCATACGGGATTCGAACCCGTGATCTCCGCCTTGAGAGGGCGGTGTCCTTGGCCACTAGACGAATGCGCCACGTCGTGAACCGTTACCAAGTATAGCAACGTTCGTTGTATCGCGCCAAATGTACACGGGCAAGAAGCGGGCTGGACAGGCGGATTGCCGCCTGTCCAGTTTCATCGTCTATCTTTGCCCGTGAGCGCGTGCTTAGTACAGGCCGGCGCGGTCGGAAATCCGACGGGCTTCCTGGTAATCGCGGCGTGCCTCGCTGGCACTCGGACCGCCGTTGGATTGAGTCTGAGCCAAGGCTCCGTAGTAGGACTCAAAGCCGGCGTCGGTGCGGGCGACAGCACTTCTCATCGAGCGGACGAAACGGGTGATCGGATTCATAGTGCGGCCTCCTTGGCGCTGCGCTGTGGGCTGCATTCCGTCGCAACCTCACTTCAATGTTGTAACTATATCACCGTATGCGGATATGTGCAAGTCATGATTCTGTGGTGCGTTGGTACCCGTTTATTGTCCCTTATACAGGACAAATGATCCGTTCCTGTCTTTCAACGCCTCCTGCTCGGTTATGATTCTTCTATAGACAGGTGCGGGCACTTGAGTGCATTATTGCGCGTCAATGACCCGGCCCCGATACGACGAGCAAAACCTTGAGGAGAAGAGCTGATGGTACAGGCACCCGATCGCGCCGCCAGCAGGTATGGCCTGCAAAACCACGGTGTTCGACCCAAAAAAGAAGTGTTCTGGAATCTCACTCCGAGCAGACTCTATGAAGAAGCCCTCAAACGCGGCGAGGGCGAGCTCGCCAGCCACGGTCCGCTCTCCGTCTCTACCGGACAGTACACCGGCCGCTCACCAAAAGACAAGTTCTTCGTCAAACAGTCCCCTAGCGCCGAAAATATCTGGTGGGGACCGGTAAACCAGCCGTTCGATGCGGCACAGTTCGACACCCTGCACGAGCAGGTTGCCGACCACCTGAGCCAGCGTGACCTCTTCATCCAGGACCTCTACGTCGGCTCCGACGCCGAGCATCGGCTGCCAATTCGCGTCATCACCGAGCAAGCCTGGCACAGCCTCTTTGCGCGCAACATGTTTATCCGCCCCAGTGAAGACGAACTGCCAGACATGGTGCCGGAGTTCACCATCTTGCAAGCGCCTTCTTTCTCGGCGGTCCCGGACCAACATGGCACAGAGTCTCCGACCTTTGTGCTGGTCAACCTTGAGAAGAAGCTCATTCTGGTGGGTGACACCGAGTACGCTGGAGAGATCAAGAAGTCGATCTTCTCAATTATGAACTTTCTCTTGCCGCTCAAAGGCGTCATGTCCATGCACTGCTCGGCGAACGCCGGCGCAGGTGATGACGTGGCCCTTTTCTTCGGCCTGTCCGGAACCGGCAAGACAACGCTCTCGGCCGACGCCAGCCGCATCCTCATCGGCGACGACGAACACGGCTGGGACGACGACGGTATCTTCAACTTTGAAGGCGGCTGCTATGCGAAGGTCATCAACCTGTCTCCCGAGGCCGAGCCGGAGATCTACGGCACCACCCGCACGTTTGGCACCATCCTTGAAAACTGCGTACTGGATCGCCACACCCGTGAGGTGGATTACGAAGATTCGTCCATGACCGAGAACACCCGTGCCGCCTATCCCATTGACATGATCCCGAACGCGTCTGAGAGTGGCCAGGCCGGACACCCAACCAACATCTTCTTCCTCACCGCCGACGCCTTCGGGGTGCTGCCGCCGATCTCGAAATTAACGCCCGAGCAGGCCTCCTACTACTTCCTGCTCGGCTACACGGCTAAGGTTGCCGGCACCGAGCGCGGCCTCACCGAGCCGGAAGCTACCTTCTCAGCCTGCTTCGGAGCGCCATTTCTGACCCTGCATCCCAACGACTACGGCCGTCTGCTTGGCGAAAAGATACGCGAGCACCAGCCCAACGTCTGGCTCGTCAACACCGGCTGGACCGGCGGCGCACACGGAGTTGGCCACCGCATGGAGATCAAGTACACCCGCGCCCTGGTCAGTGCCGCGCTCAACGGCGACCTCGACAACGTGGAGACCGAGGAGGACAAGATCTTTGGCGTGCACGTCCCGACCTCCGTTCCCGGCGTGCCGTCAGAAGTCCTGATCCCGCGCAACGCATGGAAAGACAAAGAGGCATACGACCGCCAGGCCCGCGACCTCGCCCAGCGCTTCAACACCAACTTTGAGCAGTACGCCGACCAGGTCGACAAGGAGATCAGAGAGGCCGGGCCGACGGTTTAGAGGGCCCTGCCAGGTGCGCGAGTACGATTCCTTTCCCGCACACCTGGCCGGCGACCACGCTTCGATCGAGGTGGTTTGAGGTTGACCGTCAAGGCCCAACAGCGGCGCCGGAGAGTTAGATATGAACAATCACTACTCGCCGACGTGGTTCGAACTCTTCCACTCTTCTGTGCCGGCGCAGCAGACCGCGACTGAAGCCGCCTTCATCGCACACCACTTGCCGCAACCGACGTACGAGACGATTCTGGACCTATGTTGTGGCTATGGGCGACACGCGTGCGAATTGGCGACACATGGATATCGGGTTACCGGTGTTGACCGCGATGCCGCGGTCGTTGCTGAGGCGCAGCAACGTGAATGTGCTGCGCAGGTCACCTACCTCGCGCACGACATGCGTCAGATTGAGGAGATTCCGGGAACGTTCGATGCCGTCGTGAATGTGTGGCAAAGCTTCGGCTACTTCGACAGAGAGGCAAACGCTGACGTCATACGTCAGATTGCCAGGAAGCTGCGGCCGGGCGGGCGCCTGATCCTCGACATCTACCATCGTGCATTCTTCGGGGCCCATCAAGGCGAACGGGTCTTCCTTAAGGATGGAGTGCCAATCACGGAACGAAAGCAGATGAACGGTGAGCGGCTAACCGTCACGCTCACCTATGACATCGAACGACGGAGTGAGGTGTTCGACTGGCAACTCTATACCCCAGAAGAGATCATCGCCCTTGCAGCGTGCCACGATTTTACATGCGTCGTTGCTTGCAGAGACTTTAGTAGTCAGATGTCCCCGTCAGCGGCGTCGCCACGCATGCAGTTCGTCCTGCAACGGCGGTAAGATGGCCTGATCACACTGGGATGGGGTTATCTTATCCAAACCGCTCCGGCCCAAACGCCGCCAGCCGCTCATCTACGCGGTTTGCGACAATAGCCGCCGCCAACAGCTGCGACGTTGCCGGGCCGAGTAAAGCGCCAGACCGAAAGTGACCGGTTGCAACCCAGACGTTGTCAAGGTGTGGCACCTTGCCAACGATCAGCTCGCCGTCGTCCGAGCCCGGACGAAGACCCGCCCAGGTCGACTCCAATGTCCCCAGATTCAGCGATGGCGCCACCCGGTCCACCAGGTCCACGAGCCAGGCAATTCCAGCCGGAGTAACGCGCACGTCGAACCCGGCGTCCGGTTCCTCGGTTGCGCCTACGGCGACGCTCCCGTCAGCCCGCGGAACAATATAGCCTCCCTCGGCAGCGATCACGCTGTTGATGCGGACTGGAGGGTTCACAATCGACATCATCTGACCCCGCACCGGACGGGTAGCGATCGTGTAGTCAAGTGAATCGGACAGCGACGCACTCCAGGCGCCGGCGGCGATCACCACTGCGCCAGCAGGTCGCACGCCTTCAAACGTCTGAACCCCTGTGGCTCTGCCTCCTGAGATCGCAATTCCTTGTGCCATTGAGAACTCGCGAATCGTCGCTCCGCGTATCACCGCCGCTCGCGCCAAAGCAACAGTGAATCTGTCCAACCGGATACTCGCCGTCTCGGGGGTCAGCAACCCGGACGCAAATTCCACGCGCAATGCCGGCTCGCGCTCACGAAGCGCACTGCCGTCAAGCCAAACCGTTTGCAGGCCAGCACCTGCTTGCCAGGACTGAATCTCTCGAAGCTCGGCGCTGTCCGCTTCACGCCACGCCATCAGCTCGCCGGTCTGGACAAAACCGGTGCCGATTCCGGTCATCCCTTCGACCTCGGCCACGAGTTCTGGATAGCGCCGGAAACCGATCAGGCCCAGTTCAGCCCGCGTGCCTAGCGCCGGTGTCGGAGGTGAAATGATCCCGGCCGACGCCCAGCTCGCCTCACGTGCAAGCTCGCGACGCTCCAGAAGCTCGACTTTCATCCCGTAGCCGGCCAGATCAAACGCCAGGGCGCAGCCAATAATCCCGCCTCCGACAATCACGATATCCGGAGCAGTTCCCGCCGCCCTTGCTGTCATTCTCACCACACCTCTCCCACAGAAATCCACCATGCGTCTGGCACCATAGCACGGAACCGAGAGGAGAACGGGCTATACTGCCCTCATGGACACCGACGCTGCATAGAGGAGGACAGGATGAAATTCGCCACCGTGTTTGAATATGGCAATCACGATCAGATCGCCGGCACGCGGCCGAGCCATCGCGAGTACCTTGGGTCACTTAAGGAGCAGGGTAAGCTGGCCGCGTCCGGGCCGTTCGAGGACGACTCCGGCGCGCTCATCATCTATGAGGCTGATTCCCAGGAAGAAGCAGAAGCGCTGATCGCCGAAGACCCGTTCCGCAAAGCAGGGGTTTTCAAGAGTTACACCATCAAGCCCTGGCGGCAGGTGTTTTAGAGGGCATCTCGTGACAATTGTCATCCCGACCGCGGGGTGCACGCCCAGAGGGCACCCGGGGCCGCAAAGATCTCAGTCCCGTCGCCGCTTAGGTTGTATGGAGATCTCTCCACGCCGGTCGAGAGGACAATGACGGTGAAACCTGCCGCGGATACAAAAGGAGATTCTCATGGCACAGGAAATCGCCATACAAGACTACAAACTCGTCATCGACGGCCAACTGGTCGATTCCGCCACCGGTGAAACGTTCGAGACCGTCTCACCGGCCAATAATGAAATCGTTGGCCGTGTCGCAAAAGCCTCTCCGGAGGACGTCAACCGCGCAGTGGCAGCCGCCCGGAAGGCTTTCGATGATGGACGCTGGTCCAGGATGCCGCCCATTGAACGCGCCAAGCGTATGCGGCGCGTGGCAAATATCCTGAGGGAGCGGGTCGATGAGCTTGCCCGTATAGAGACCCTCAATTGCGGCAAGATTATCGTTGAGTCACGCGCCGACGTTCTCAACTCCGCCGCCTGCTTCGACTACTACGCCAACCTGGCGGGCCAGATCTGGGGAGAGACAATCCCGATGAACGGCCCGCTTTTTGACTATACCGTGCGCGAGCCTGTAGGGGTCTGTGCCCAGATCATTCCGTGGAATTTCCCGATGTTGATGGCCGCCTGGAAGCTCGGGCCAGCCCTGGCATCAGGTAACACCGTCATCCTCAAGCCGGCCAGCCACACGCCGATCACCGCGGTCCTGCTCGGGCAGATTTGCCTGGAAGCCGGCATCCCCGACGGCGTCATGAACGTGCTTCCGGGGCCAGGATCGACCATCGGACCGGCACTCTGCGAGCATCCAGACGTGGACAAGGTCGCCTTCACCGGCGAGACTAAGACCGGTCGCTCAATTATCCGCAGCTCGGCCGGCACGATAAAGAAAGTGTCACTGGAGCTGGGAGGCAAGAGTCCCAATATCGTGTTCCCCGATGCCGATATCAACGAGGCCGTGAATGGCTCGCTCTTTAGCGTCTTCACCAACGCCGGCCAGCGCTGCACAGCCCGCACCCGGCTCTTCCTGCACGAATCGATCCACGATCAGTTCATGAGCGACTTCGTCGCCAGGACAGCCGGGATCAGGATCGGGGACCCACTCAACTGGACAACGCAGATGGGACCGGTCATCTCGCCAAACCAGTGCGACCGTGTCTTGAGCTACGTCCAGATGGCCAGGGAAGGCGGCGCGGACCTCGCCCACGGTGGACGGCGTGTCCCTGACGAGGCGTTCGCGACGGGCAACTATGTCGAGCCGACCGTCTTCGACCACGTCACGAATGACATGCCGATTGCCCAGGAGGAGGTCTTCGGGCCAGTGCTGGCGGTCATCCCGTTCAAAACCGACGAAGACGTTGTCCGCATGGCGAACGACACGATCTATGGCCTGGCAGCCACGATCTGGACCAACGACATCAAGCGCGCGCACCGGCTGGCAGCCTCAATCCGGGCTGGAAACATCTCCATCAACTACCCAACCGTGAACCCGCCCGAAGCGCCCTTCGGTGGCTTCAAGCAATCCGGCATCGGCCGCGAGCTCTCGCGCCACGCGATGGACCTCTACACTCAGGTCAAGAACGTCGTCGTCAACCTCGACGAAAAACCGTTCGACTGGTACGGCAACTGGCCGGCTGACCCGCGCCCGTAACGCCCAACCAATCTCCCCCTCATGGGAGAGGAGCTGGGTTGAGGGCATCTCTAAATCTCCACCACCAGCCCGTCGTATGCCATGAACACGTTCTCCGGCAGGCGGCGGCTGGTGGCGGCGTGGGGTAGTTCATGAGAGATATGCACCAGGTAGGCGCGACCGGGTTTCACCTCGGCGATGATCTCCAGCGCCTGGCCAAGCGAGAGATGCACTGGATGAGGCTCATCACGGAGCGCATTAATCACCAGCACCTCAGCCCGGCGCATGATATCCAGAGACGCCTGTGGAACTTCCTTGGCGTCGGTCAGATACACCAGGCCGCCCATCCGGAAACCATTTACCGTCCAGCGTCCATGAGTGACCTGGAATGGCTGCGCCGCAATACCCGCGGCTTCGAAGCAGCCATTGAAAACGCGCAGCTCCAGGTCCGGCTTACCACCGAAAAACGGGAAGGGGAACTCGAACGCATAGCTATAGCGTGCGCGGAGCAATCCTGCAGTCTCAGCGTCACAGTGAACGTCCAGCTTCGCCTGGTTAATCTGGTTGAAGCGCCGCAAGTCGTCGAACCCGTCCACATGGTCGGCGTGGGCGTGGGTGTACAGCACTGCGTCAATGCGTTTCAGGCCAACGGCGATCGACTGCAAGCGTAGCTCCGGCGCGGTGTCAATCAGCAGCGTCGTCCCGTTTTCCTGAACGATTGCCGAAGTGCGGGTACGCCAGTCTCGCGGGTCGTCCGACCTGCACACCGGACAATCACACCCGATCACCGGCAAACCGTTGCTCGTGCCAGTTCCCAGAAACGTTAACCTCATGGCACAGAAGATACGCTGAATGACCCGTCCGCGACAAGGCCTCGTCAACACTGGACAGCGTGCCCATTTTCAAAAGCGGTACCAATAGGGCACACAAAAGTGCTTGTTCCATAAACCTGGATCGCTATCATACAGATGGTTGCAGAAATCATTCCTCCAACAGGCGCCTGGACACATATTCAAGCTGGGCCAGAGTCAGGGATCGACATGACGCCAGAGCAACAATCAACACCAACGCCGCGCCTGCTTGGTGATACACATTGGCGCGCCCGCTCGGTTGATCCTGAGCCAGCCCAGTCCGAAATCGATCCACAGCTGCTGGCGCGGCTTACCCGCATCTCCTATGCATTCTCGTCTGGAACGCCTTTTGATGGCCTGCTGCACGAGATCGCGTCGGCGGCGGCCCACGCTCTTGAGAGCGAGATCATATTAATCCGCTTGATTGCCTCGGATGAGACCAACTTCATCGTTCAAGCCGCTCTTGGTCCGGCTCCGCTCTCAACCGGAGGACTTCTTGGCGCCTACAGCGTCATCACCGACCCGATCCGCTCGACCAACGTTGGGGACACGATCACGGTTAACCTGTTGACCGATAATACGCAACCAACACTGAGCGCAAACGAAGGATGGTCCTTCCAGCAACTCGGCGGGCACCACCTTTTGCTCATTCCGCTCTTTGCAAACGGGCTGCTCGTTGGTCGCATGGACGTGCTCCGAACCCGCAACGACGCCTTCCAGCCCTATATTGTCGCCCTTGCGGGACTCATCGGCGCCTACGCCGCCCAGGCGCTGCATACCCACCAGCTAGAGCTTGCCGCCGAAGAGAGTCAAGTCTTCCAGACGGTTCTGGGTCTGCATCAATCCATCGAGCATCTGGCGGACCCGCACACCATCCTCCAGGCTGTTGCCGAGCTTGTTATTCGCGAGCCTGGTTGCGCGCGCTGCTATGCCATGCTCTGGGACCCTGAGCGCGGCGAGTTCGTCCCGACCGCGGTAGCGGGGCTGGAACCTCATCTCGTCGACATGCTGAAGCTCATCAGCCTCTCGCCACAGGTGGTGCCGGCATTTGATCAGATGATGCACAGTCGCCGGCCGCTCGTCGTGGGCGACGCGACCAAATCCACACTGTTGCCGCAATCGCTGGTGAGGGCGCTCGGTATCCGGGCGGCCATGATCGTGCCGCTGCGGGGGCGGCACCAGCAGACTATCGGTTTCCTGCTCGTCGATCAGAACGAAGAAGGCGTGCATTTCAACGAGCGCCAGGTCACGATCATGTCCGGCATGGCGCGGCATCTCTCAGCCATGATTGAGAATGCCATCCTCTATGACAAAGCCGTCACGTCGTCCGATAGCCTGTCTGTGATCAACGAGATTGGCATCCAGCTTGCGATGCTGACCGACGAGCAGAGCCTCTTCCGCCAGCTCCACTACCAGGTGGCCTCGGTCGTCGATGCGTCCTATTTCGCGCTGGCTCTGCTGACCGGCGACCGGCATCAGATTGATATCTGGGAAGCCGTGGACGGCAAGATCGCGGAGGAACCAGCACGGGTTGATTCGGGTGATGACCTCCTGTCGCGAGTCGTCGCCACCGGACGGCCGTTCTTAACCGGCTCCCGAACGAGTGACGACACAGCACAATGGCCAACTGGCTTTGACGACCAGGAACTGATCCATTCTCAGATGACCGCCCCGATCACTGTCGGGCGCAACGTCATCGGCGCGCTCTCAGCTCATTCGCCGTTCCGGCATGCCTACGGTCCAAAGGATCTTGAACTACTTTCCGCGATAGCCTTACATACTGGCGTTGCCATTGAAAACGCGCGTCTCTACCGGTTTATCCAGGCGCGCGGCGACCGGCGCGCGGTCGTGCTCGACGCGGTCATAAACCGGCACGAGGTCGAGCGCAAGGAGCTGGTAGACGATATTCACGACAACACGCTTCAAACATTGGCAGCCTGCCTCTACCGGTTGGACCGCGTGCAGGAGTCGGCCGGACGGCTCGATACCCACCGGGAGGTGGTTGAGGACCTGATCGAAGTGCGCGAAGAGCTATCCGAAAACATCGACCGCCTGCGCAAGCGTGTCTTTGCGCTGCGGCCCGCGACACTCGACCTGCTCGGCCTGGAGCCAGCGTTACGGGAATATCTCGCGACGCTAGAGAAGGACTTCGGGATCAAGACGCATTTGCGCATGAGGCTGCCTCAGCGTCTGCTACCGGAGCATGAAACCGTGGTCTATCGCATCGTTCAGGAAGCAATCACTCATATCCAGGTAAGGGGTCATGCCTCAGCGATCGCAGTGACACTACGTGGCGACGGTAACTCCGTTTCAATGGGGGTGCAAACCGATACCGACGCATCAATCGGCCCCGAGAGCTCTCCGGAGAATCCCAGTGGTGGCGATGTCGGGCTGATGGCGTTGATCGAACGTACCGAACTCGCCGGCGGCGATGTCAGAATAGGACGCACCTCCGATGGCCGATCGATCATGCACATCACGGTGCCCGCGGCGGCTCGCTCGATTTCACTGCTTGAGGATCACGATCTTGGTGAGCGGACCGGCATCCCAGAGGAAGGCGCACTCAGTGGCACGCACGAAAATTGAGCATACCGGCCCGGTGGCGGAAGTGCCGGGCGATCCTGGCCGCCAGCGCGAACGGTATCTGGGCGCCTCGCTTTCCAGTTTCCCTTTCGACTTGCAGTCCCGCCTCGTGGATGCTTCGTCGGTGCAGGACGTGTATGAGATTGGCGTTGCCATGCTCGCGCGCATCCCGGCAACGGTCGGTGTGCGCATTTTTCAACGAGACGACCGCGGCGAGCTGTTGCTCGTGCATGGGTGGCAGTCACCACTTGTCAGTGAAACATCCGCCACACCGGAAGAGCTAAGCAAGGCGGTGCATCAACGCTGGATTGCCGCGCACCGGGTGGGACACAATACGCTGGAGTTTGCCCGCCCGTTTTACCTGATGAAACAACCGCGCTGGCTGATCGTTCCAATGCTGGCCGGTGACGAGCTTATAGGAGCCATTGCCGCCGAACGACGCGACGGCGAGACGTTCCCGTATGCGGCCGAAGACATTGTCGCATTCGCGTCCGCCGCCGTCGGTATGTCATGGGGCATTCGGACTGTATTCCTGCATGACCGCACCGATCTACTGAGTAATCTGGAAGCCCGCGAGGGCATCGTGACACAGGAGCGACGACAGATCGGCCGCGAGCTACACGACAATGTCGTGCAGAACCTTGCCTACCTCAACATGAAGCTTGAGATCGTCGAAAAATACGTCACCGATAACCCGGCCATAGCCGGCAACGAGCTTCAGGCGGCGCGCACATTGCTGGACCGCTCGATCACTGAGCTACGCCGGACAATCGGCGACGCTCGCCGGCCCGTCAGCCAGCGGCGTGGTATCACCGGTCAGTTGCGTTCACTGGCTTCAACGATTGCGATTGACAGCTCGGACGTCGAGATAGACCTGAAACAGATCTCCGGCGTTCAACTCGTTCCCGAGATCGAGCGTGCCGTGGTTGGCATCGTCCGTGAAGCCCTGCAAAACGTCCGCAAGCACGCCAACGCAAGCTCGGTGCGCCTGGAAGTCAACCGCACTGATGAGGAGCTGAAAGTCTGCGTTTATGATGACGGAGTTGGTATGCCCGGTAATGCGCCGCCACAACGGCCCGGCCACTTCGGCGTTGAACAGATGCGAGAGCTTGCCGAGGATCTCGGTGGCAAACTCACCATAGAATCGCACGCTGGCCATGGCACGGCAATCGAGGCCACACTCCCTTTAGCCGTTACGCGTAGCAACGCGAGTTCTCAGACCGGTCGGGGACCCGGCGCGAGTGAGTATGCTCCCATACGCCATGCCGTTGACCGCGAGCCTGCGCCAAGCGCGCGCGGCACTAAGGATTAGGACCAGATAATGTCCACACAGGTGTCGGAACCGTCTGAGGCAGTGAGAGGCCAGTCGCCGATGTTGCGCGTCGTGATAGCCGACGATCATGATCTCTTTCGCGAAGGCTTGCGGCAGCTGCTTGAAACGGTCGAAGATATTACCGTTGTGGGCGAGGCCAGCAACGGCCACCAGGCATGCAAGCTTGTCATGGAGCACAAGCCCGATGTCGTGCTGATGGATATCAGCATGCCTGAGATGGATGGCATTCAAGCGACCGAGTACATCGTCCAGCGTTATCCTGAAACCCATGTCGTGGTGCTGACGATGTATACCGATGACGAGTACGCTATCCACGCCATCCGCGCAGGAGCCAAGGGTTATCTCCTCAAGAACACCCGCTCTAGCGAGGTTATCCAGGCCATCAGGCTGGCGGCAGCCGGCGGCTCAACCATCGACCCGTCGTTGGGACCTGTCCTGATGCGCGAGTTTCAACGGTTGCTCAATAGCACACCCGGAGGATCGCTGCAACAGCTCTCCGATCGCGAGCTGCACTTCCTTGAGCTTCTCGCCCGAGGCAGCAACAACCGCCAGATCGCCACCGAGATGGAACTTGCAGAGAGCACCGTGAAAAATAACCTGAGCGTCCTGTTTCAGAAGATTGGCGTTCGTGACCGCACCCAGGCCGTCCTCTACGCCTTCTCCAACGGCCTCGTCACCCCGCCGAATGAAACAAACCGGGCGTAATGCTCTTTGGAGCTGTAGCGGATTGACCTTGCGCGTACCGGCGTAATGTATTGTGCCCGTACGAAGTCACAACCATTGGATCCAGCCGAAAGCAGTCGACGCTTACAACAGCTTCCCACTCGACACCACGCGCTCTATCCAACCGCGCTCCTGGCCGATGGTCGTCGACGCGCCGTGGCCGGTGTAGACCGTTACCTCGTCTGGAAACTCCAGCAGCTTGGCCATGGTTGCCAGCGTTTCGGACTCACTTGCCCCTGGAATGTCCACCCGGCCGTAACCATTCGGGAAGAGGGTATCGCCTCCGAATAGCGATTGGCTCTCAGCATGATAGAGCGAAATCTGCCCTGGAGAATGGCCCGGAGTGTGGAACACCTCGAAGCGATGCTCAGCGAGCTCCACCGTGTCACCCTCGGTAAGAATTCGATCCGGAGTGACAGCCGGGAAGTCTCGCTCACCTGGTGACTCCAGACGCTCGCGATCCAGGTCGTGCATCATGACCGGGATCTCATAGCGATCACGAACCGCGGAGGTGTCCTGGATGTGGTCCCAGTGACCGTGGGTAATGATCAACGCGACCGGTGAGGCTTTGCGCGCCATAACCTCGCCCTCAATCAGCGCAACACTCTCCGGAGGAGCGTCAAATATCAACGCTTGCGACGTTGCAGCGTCGATCACCACGAATGCGTTTGTCTCCAACGGGCCGGCGGGAATCTGTATTACCTCAAGTTGCATACGACGTCTATCCGTTTCAATCGTTTCGGCTGACTTCGCTTCCCACCTGAACGGGGAAGGTGCTCAATCATACGCGACAGACAAACAGCACCGGGCTAGATGTCCCTGCGCCGGAACACCAGCATGGCAGCAACCAGCAACATAACGCAGTACCCGATCGCGTATTGAACCGCGAAGGAGCTGGGTGGATTGGACGTGCCAAACGGATTTGGGCCCACCAGATTCACCGCGATCGCGGGCTGGACCACGTACGACGCCAGTTTCCACATCGCATCACTCGGCAGCAGAATGCTTGTGCCAACGCCGATCCGCACCATCGTGTCGTTATCCAGCGCGGTGCCGATCTGTTCCACTAAGCCGCCGGTCAACGCCATGCCGTACAGCATGAAAACGACGATGCCGTTGGCCATGGTGGCAAAAACTGTTGAGCCAAGGATTGTCAGACTAAGCAAAATAGTTGCCACCAGCACGATAAGTGCCGTCCCCTGGATGATGTTGGGCGGCGTGTAGTCACCAATCGTCGTCGAGATCAGCACGACACCGCCCACCATCAACGACACATAGATAGCGATCATTATCAGGAAGCCGACGTACTTGCCGGCAACTACTTCCCAACGCGCCAATGGCTTGGAGAGGATTGCGTGCAGCGTGCCCGATTCCACCTCGGCCGAAATCGATCCAACCGCGGCGAAGATGGTCATGATGCCGGCCAGGAAATTCACGGTGTAAAGCCCCAGCATCACCATCGCGCTCGCTTGAACCTCGTAGGGCAGAATCCGTCCTGGTATTCCTCCTCGCTGGCGGTCAAAGGTGCTAAAGTCGTCGATCAGGAGTTGAAAGCCGAAGCCATAGAGCAACAGAAAAACCGCGCTCAGGAAGAGCACAGCCACTATCATCTTCCGCCTGAACGCCTCCTGAAGGGTGAGTCTGGTGATCAGGAATGCGTTCATCGTCCGTACCTCGCCCGATCACCAACATCCACCAGGTCGATGAAGAGGTCTTCCAGCGTCTTGCGTTCTGTCGTCACACCGTACACCGCCACACAGTGCTGTACCAGGCAATTTACGATGGGCGGAACGCAATTCTCGCCATCCAGGGACGTAAGGATCAATGACGCGCCGGAGTCGCCGGTTGTGACACTCTCAACCGTCCCGAAAGCCGAGACCTCTTCCTCAATGGCCTTGTTCCAGTTTCCCACCCGGAACTCGACCACGAGCTGGCCTCGCAACAACTCGCCAACCGGTCCGACCGCAACCACCTTGCCATGGTTCATCACCGCGACCCGGTCGCAGACCATCTCGACCTCTGAAAGCAAATGAGAGTTCAGGAAGACTGTCTTGCCCTGGCTCTTGAGCGCCAGGATGATGTCGCGCACCTGTCGCCTGCCAATAGGGTCGAGCGCCGACGTTGGCTCATCCAGAAAGACCAGCAAAGGATCGTGCAGCAATGCTTGTGCCAACCCCGCTCGCTGCTGCATGCCTTTAGAATAGGTCCGCAGCCGGTCTTCCCGGCGGTCAATCAGACCCACCAGCTCCAGCACCTCGGGAATCCGGCGGGCCCGTTCGGCGGACGCCATGCCATACAACTTGCCGTGCATGTCCAGTAGCTCGACGGCGTTGAGCCAGTCGTGAAACCGAAACAGCTCTGGAAGAAAGCCAACCTGTTTTCGGCTGGACTTGTCGCCAATCGAACGTCCAAGTAGCGTGCCGCTTCCCCCCGAGGGTTTGACCAGACCGGTGAGCATCTTAACCGACGTGGTTTTCCCCGCGCCGTTTGGACCGAGGAAGCCAAAGACCTCGCCCTGCGCCACGCTGATGCTCAAATCATCCACCGCCACGTTTGAACGATAGATTTTACGCAACGATTGGGTTTGCACCGCTGGCGGAACACCTGCCAATGCATCAGAGACGCTCATGCTGTTGCTCCGCTACAAACACCATGGACCGTCCAAATGACGGCCCATGGCTGGAAAGGGGAAGGGTGGACGTTGGCGTATGCAGTATTTCAACGCTAGTTCAGGGAGTTGGCCACGTCCAGGATGTCCGACCCGCTCACCGAGCCGGCAACGATGTACAGATTGCCGTCGTCATGCCACATGACGACGCTGGCATCGCCCTCAAGTTCAAACTCGATGCCCCAGTCGCTGCCGTCGAACTCGCCCGCTTCCAGTAGCAAGCCAGGCTCGCCGTCGATTGAGACGTCACTGGTCACTGCGCCTTCCGGAACCGGGATCACTAGCGTGCTTTCCCAGTTCTCAATCGAGCGCAGCTGGGCCACGAGGTCGGTCGGAAGCCCCGGAAGCATCAGAATGTCTTCACGCAGCGCGTTCATGTCCAGGCTGTCCGGTGTCGTCAGGGTTGGACTCTCCATCTGAACCACTGCGATGTGGCCGTCAGAGCCCGCTTCGTAATGCATGATCAACGCTTGGGACACGTCAATCTCGAACACCATCTCCGGCGCCTCGCTGGCTTCCGGAAGCGAGTAGATCGGCAAACCAAGCTCGTTGATGATCGTGTTGGCTGCGGCGGTGTCAACAGTCAGCGTTGCCGAGCCAGCCTCGGTCACCAGGATGCGCGGGGTCTCGCTAAAACCGGCAGGCAGGCTATCCGGCGCCCGGAAGTCTCCGAAGACAGCTTGGGCATCACCGGGCGATCCAAGCTCGGTGGCGTTGCTATGCGGATCTTCCTTGTCAAAGGTCGTCTCGAACTCAGCCAATCCGTCGAACGCGGTCATAAGCCGCTCCTGATCGGCAGTCATGGCTTGCAGGGCTATGCCTAACCCGAATTCAGTGAACTGCTCCATGTTGACCGTTATGGCCTCGAACTTCTCAATTCGGAAGCGGTTAAACAGATCGTCGGCCAACGACCGCATTGGAGTGGCCACAAACGCTGTCGTCAAAAGCAGCAAGGCCAGCATCGCCACTGCACCGCGCGCCGCGCGGAATTTCCACATTGTGCTCACAAACGATTCTCCTTGAATAGACGAACTCATTGGAACGGATTGTCCAATTCGGCTCCGTATCCTGTATTGTGCCCGGCTCAGATCGACCGGGCGGTGGTCGTCAGACGCCAGCAATTCCAGCCGGCTTGCAACAAACTCCTGGTTACCGGCGACGTACTCCATGCGCTCACGACATTGTGAGCACGATCTGAGATGGAGGTCGAACCCCGGTGGCCCATTGACGCCGTTGTCAATGAGCGACCGAAGCTCGCCGTCGCTGAGGCAGTTGCGATTGAACCAGCGCCCCAGTTTCATGAGAAATGCACCTCGTTTTCCAATTGCCGCCGTAGCGCCCGCTCTCCGCGAGCGAGAGTCGTCCCAATTGAGGACGACGATATGTCAAGCGCGGCGGCGATTTCGTTGTATTGCAACCCATGTGATCGCAAGACCAGAGCGTTGCGTTGTTTTTCCGGTATCTGTGTCAATGCTTGACGCACGCGCTCAATCTCTTCATTACGTTCTACGACCGCGGCTGGGCCGGTGTCAAAAGCTGGTTCAGCCCGTTGAAACATCGCTGCCTTGCGAAGCCAGCCTGAGCGACGCTTGCGGGACCGGAGAGCGTTGAACCCGGCGTTGAGAGCTGTTCGATAGAGCCAGCCGGCCAGCGCGCCGTCCGTCACATAATCCAGAGGCCGCTCATAGAGCCGCATGAACACATCATGCGCGATCTCCTCGGCGTCCTCGGGAGTCCGGACGACTCTGAGCAACACGCCATAGACCCGGGGATAGTACCGCGTGAAGAGTTCTTCAAACGCAGTGTTATCACCTTGTCTGACAGCCTCCAGGAGAACCCCATCGGCCGCCATAGACGTCTGACCTGCCGCCGCAACAGCGCTCACTCGACGACACTGCCCTTCCAACATCGACGATGCACCAAAACCCTCCAGGCGACAACGAACAGCGCTGTCATCTATTACAACACCGCAGAGGTCAATTTTGTGACACGTTGCTTTAGATTCCGCCAGGGGAGGCGCCTGACTCGGCATCAACAAACGCGGCGTACAGGCGAACAGCGACCTTCACCGTTCATCCTGGCTCTCACCTCTGGAAATTCGTGTGTTGATGCCAGCGGAGAAACCTTTAATACGTGTACTCTGTCAACAAATCCGCGTTCAAAATCACGATCTCGTCACGCTCTAGGCGGATGGCGTGCAGGGACTCGAAGCTCTTGAGGGCTTTGTTGATGCTTACCCGTGTTGTGCCCAGTTCTGAGGCGAGCTCACGCTGGCTCAGGTCAAACGGCACAACCATGACACTCTCGCGCCGCTCGCCACGAGCAGCCGCGCGTGCTAATAGCCACTTCGCCACCCGGCCGGGCACGTCCAGCGACAAGACATCCGCCAGACGCTCGTTAGTAGCTCTGACCATGGTGGTGACAGCGTGTAGCACAGCCATGGCCGCCTGGGGATCGCCCTGGATCAATGCGACAAACGCCTGCCTGGGGACGACGCGCACGTTGACAGCGGTTTGAGCGACAATAGTGGCAGAGCGGGGAGCGCCATCAATCAATGCAAGCTCGCCAAACGACGCAGGCGCGTCGACAATCGCCAGCACAACTTCGTGTCCAGACGATGTGAACCGGCTGATCTTCACCTGCCCTGTCTCAAGCACAAGCAGACTCTCACCAGGATCGCCTTCGGACGCCAGCACCTGCCCCTCGGGGAAGCTACGCTGCCAGCTCTGCGGCGCAAGCCGATCCAGTGACGCGGCGGAAATTCCCGAAAACAGGGGCACATCGCCCAGGCTGTGATTGATCGTCTGGTCCCTGGACATGCCCAACACCGTGCCCCCGTCATGCTCTCTGTTGGAGATTCCCCTTGCCGGTTAACGTGTATGCAAGCATAGTAGCAGCGAATCGTGATTTCGACGATCACCTTAAAGGAGCAATGCGTGCCAACACCGTCACATCATTCCATCGGCGACCCCATCGAGGAGGTCATTGAATATATGCGTCCATACATCGCGCCGATCATCGTCCGTATCAACGTCGATGAGTTCACCACCAGCGAGTTCATTCAGGCTCTGAACATGGACCCCGAGTCCAGCGCCGTCTACGAAGAAGCGATTGAGCGCTGGCACGAGAACAACGCAGAGGCCGCCAAGCTCGTTATCCACGGTCAGGTCATCCCCCAGCTCTTGCGCCGCTCCGGCATGGTGGAATGGTCAGGCTATGCATATGGCCATGAAGACCCATATGGAGTGCCAGCCTGGTGGAAAAAGAATGACACTGCAACTGGACAATCCGTCGATTAGCCGCTCCCGTTCATATTAAACTGATTAGGACGAGCCTAATAAAGTCTCTGGCCGTCGATCCGGTACAATCTGTCATAAACTGGGTCGCTTCCTGGCGATCTTCCGAGCTGGATTCAAACACCTGATGGATTGGTTCTCAAACCTCATGTCGCTTGACGCTTCTAACATCGAGACAACGCAGCCGATAGAGCAGCCGGCTCCGGCAAGACAGAGACGGCAAAATAGCCAGTTCCGGCGCTTCGCGCTCTACAGCCAGCTTGCCGCGATAGCGATCGTCGTGCTGATTGTTGGTGTTTTCGCCGCATTCCAGCTCGCCGAACGCGGCGAGGTCCGCTCCGGAGTGACCGCATTCGGCGTTGACCTGGGCGGCATGAACCGTGATGAGGCGCGCCGGGCACTCGACACAGCACGTGACCAGCGCAACGGCCAGGAGATCTGGCTTATGGATGGCACACGCGGCTGGGAAGTGACCGAGAGCGATCTCGGCCTTGCGATGGATATCGAAGGCGCCATGGATGACGCCTTCGCCGCGGGCCATGACGGTTTCAGTCCGGGGCGTCTCGCGCTCGTCTGGCATTTCAACGGTCAGACAGAGGTAGGTGTTGGTCGTGTCAGGGTGGACGGAAGCGTCCTCGCTACGCGGCTGGCGCAGCTGACGACCGAAATCAACCAGGAAAAGATTGACCCCGAGCTCATGGTTCATGCCGACGGCACTCACACCTACCGGAACGCGCAGATTGGACGGGCTGTCAACGTCAACGCTACCAGCACCAACGTCCTGCGCAGCCTCGCCACGGGAAGCTCCGCCGCGGCCATCGCGGTGGACGAAACGCCTCCAGTCGCCACCGATGTCGCCTACGAACACGCGCGCCAACAATTGGATAGGGTTCTTGATGCGCCGATCACCATGGTGGCCGCCGACCGTGAGTGGACACTGACACCGGACCAGATTGCCTACTGGCTGGAGCTGATCCCCGCCAATGGGGACCAACCGGCGGAAGTAAAGATCGACCAGGGCTGGGTTGATGCCGTTATCTATGAGATTGGCTGGGCGACCGACCGCTCTCCGAAGACCCCTCGCGTCTGGTGGGACGTTGGCGGCGCGCTTTATGTGATGCAAGACGGCGTCAACGGCCAGCAAATGGACAGCCAGGCGTCCCTGTCGATGGTCATGGATACCTTCCTCGGTCTCAATGACACCAACCGCCTTGAGTTCCCAGTCGCGACATCGCCGCCACCGGAGTTGCCGGCAGACCTGAACGAGCTCGGGATCCGCAGCTTGATCGCGGAGTCCAGCACACCGTATGGCGGTGGCAACGTCCCGGAGAAGAAGCACAATATTGAGCTAGCGGCTCGACTGCTCAATGGAACCGTTGTCCTACCGGGTCAGGTCTTCTCGTTCAATGCCGAGATCGGGGCCATGACAACCGATGCCGGTTTCCAGGTTGCCTACGGCATCGCCGCTGACGCCAACGGTGACCTGCGTACAGTCCCAGCGGAGGCAGGGGGCATATGTCAGGTCGCTACCACCGTCTTCCAGCCAGTATTTTGGGCCGGCTATCAAATCGAGGCGCGCGGAACGCACTCGTATTGGATTCCGAGCTATGCCTCACGCGGCATGGTTGGGCTTGACGCAGCGGTCGAAAACACGGTTGGGCTTGATTTCCGGTGGACGAACAACGGCCCCAGCGCGGTCATGATCGAGGCAGCCGCCGATGGCGACAACTTCACGGTTCGCCTGTACGGCACCCAGCCAGACTGGACCGTCGATGTGTCGCCGCCGGAAATCACCAATGTCGTTGCCGCCAGCCAGGAGGAAATCATGCAGGACGACTCCACCCTGCAGGCCGGCCAGACCTTGCGCGTCGAACGCGCCCAGGACGGCTTCGACATTGAGATCGTTCGCAAGGTTCACGAGAGCGATGGCGAGGTTCGCGAGCTCGTCCTGAGTGCCGAGTATGGACCATCACGTAACGTCACGCTGGTGGGCACCGGCGAGGACGTCGCGGAGCCACAGGCGTCCACGCCATAGCGTTTTACCGATCGTCCTGAAGGGTGTGCCATGATCACCGGAGAATCTCAGTTCATCCGTGGAGCCTGCCCCCACGACTGCCCGGACACCTGTGCAGTCATCACCGAGGTTCGCGATGGCAAGGCGATAAGCTTCCGGGGCGACCCGGACCACCCATTCACCCAGGGCTGGCTGTGCGCAAAGGTGCGCCTCTATCTTGACCGCGTCTATCACCCCGATAGACTGACTCAGCCACTCCGGCGGGTTGGGCCCAAGGGCGGTGGCCAGTGGGAACCGATCTCCTGGGAGGCCGCGGTCTCCGAAATTACCAGCCGTTGGAATGCCATTATCGCGGAGCACGGTCCGGCCGCCATCCTGCCCTACTCCTACAGCGGCACGCTCGGACTGCTCCAACTGGCAGTCTGTAACGAGCGCTTCTGGAATCGCATGGGCGCGAGCGGCCTCGAGCGCTCAATCTGTGGCGCGGCCGCCGAGACTGCTGTTCAGGCAACGCTCGGTGGACGCCATGCGCCCACGGCCGAGGACATCATTCACAGCAAGCTCATCATCATCTGGGGCAACAACCCGAGCAGTACCAACCCGCACTTCGTGCCGTTCCTGCGTCAGGCCCAACGTAGTGGCGCCAAAGTCATCGTCATCGATCCACGGCGCACGCTCACGGCCCGTTCCGCCGACCAGCATATCCAGCCTCGTCCCGCGTCCGACGGCGCGTTGGCTTTGGGAATGATGCACATCATCTTTAGCGAAAATCTGCATGACGAAGCCTGGCTCGACGCCAACACCGTGGGCTGGCGAGAGCTGCGCGAACGCGCCGCCGATTACCCGGTGGAGCGAGTGGCGAAGATCACCGGACTTTCAACAAATGTAATTCTGGCGCTTGCCAGGGAATACGCCACAACCAGGCCATCAATCGTGAAGTTCGCCGATGGCATCCAGCGCCACGCCAACGGTGGTCAAACATCTCGCGCCCTGTGCTGTCTTCCGGCTATTGTTGGACAGATCGGCGTTCGAGGGGGCGGACTGTACTACAGCACCAGCGACTATGTCCGTTGGGACGCTGAAACCGTCGGTCACGCCTCGGAGTGTCCGCCGGTTCCAAGAATCGTCAATATGAACCGCATCGGCGCGGCCCTGACTGGCGAGGTCAATGATCCACCGATTGAGTCGCTCTTCGTCTTCTGCTCCAACCCGGTCGCATCGTCACCCAATGCAAGCCTGACGATTGAGGGACTGAAACGCGAAGGCCTCTTCACCGTCGTCCACGAACTGTTCATGACCGACACCGCGCAGTACGCCGACATTGTCTTGCCAGCCACCAGCCAGCTCGAGCAGCTCGACCTCCACAAACCCTACGGCCATCGCCATCTCCAGTTCAATAACCCGGCAATCGAACCCCTTGGCGAGTCGAAAAGCAACTGGGAGGTTATGCAGCTGCTTGCCGAAGGCATGGGGTATGACGAGCCATGGTTGCGCCAGTCTGGTGAAGAAGTATTGGACGAGATCATCGAGGCATCACGCCAAAGCTGCCCGGCTCTCGACGGCATCACCCTTGAACGGCTCAAGAGCGAGGGCACGGTCCCGATCGCGTTTCCAAATGGTCCGCAGCAGGTGCCGTATGCCGACCTGAAGTTCTCAACGCCGTCCGGCAAAGTAGAGCTGCGGTGCGAAACAATGCGTGAGATGGGAATGGACCCGCTACCGGAGTACATCGAGCCGCCTGAGTTCTCCAACCGGCTCAACAACGGCGAGCTTGTTCTCATCTCCGGAGCATCGCACCACTATGTCTCCAGCAGCCTGGCCAATGTCCCACGGCTGATGGCCAAGGAAGGCGCCCCGTTCATCGAAATCAACACAGCCGACGCTGCAACCCTATCTATCCGCGACGGGCAGGACGTCACCGTCGAGAACCGCCGTGGGTCGTGCGTTCTGCGCGCGGTCGTCACCGAAGACGTCCCGCCCGGTGTCACCGTTGCCCCCAAGGGCGCCTGGGCAAAAACGTCACCAGACAGGCGCAACGTGAACTGGACCACCTCAGACGCCATCGGCGACCTGGCCGGCCAGTCCACGTTTCACAGCAACCTTGTAACGATCCGCCCAGTCTAAACAGCGCGAAGAATCGGGCGCGTCAAGCAGGTCGGACCACCGGTGCGATTGTGGGAGATCTCGTCGCCGGTATAGAACAGGACCTCGCATCCGGCAGCCTCTAGACGGCGAGCGGTTTCCGGATTTTCCTTGAGCAAAAGGCAACGTCCAGGGCTTAGCGCCAGCACATTGCATCCCTGGGTGCTGAATTCGTTGTCTGGAATCTCAACCAACTGAACCCCGCGCTCGCGCAAAAACTCGACAAACGCCACTTCGAGCAGCGGCAGGTAAACAACTGCCAGCTTCTCGTCCACCATACTGATTAACGACAGCAGATGCAGACATTCGGCCGGGCCGTGCCAGTATGGAAGACCGACCCGCAGCACCGTGACGCCCTGTTGCTTCAGAAGCACACCCAGCTGGCGGATGCCTTCCGCGTTGGTGCGATAGGTTTCGCCGGCCGCAAGTGTCAGCTCATCGATCCAGAGGCAGTCGCCACCTTCGACCGTGCCGGGAGCCTCAATGCGGCCAATAATCGGGATGCCGAGCTCGGTCATCGTTTGCTCGGCCAGATCAACCTCGGGCTCCCGCAGTTCCTTGCCCATACGGCAGAGGATGGCGCCGGCGTTCGTCGTAATCACCGGATCAAACGGGAAGATTGCGTCTTGCAAACGCGCATTGTCAATCTCGCCGCTGATAACTTCGACACCTTCACCCGAGAGTAGCCGCCGCAAGGCAGCGTGTTCTTCGACAGCCTGCTTGTGATTCATCGGCCGCAGGTAACCAAATTCCTGCCACGACACCGCCTCGGACGCAGGCGCCGGCGGATATACAAGCACGCGCTTCAACGGCGCGACCATCGAGTGTCCACCCCACTGCTGTTCCACGGTCTATTCGCTCCCTGCCGTCCATTCAATCTCACATCGCTTGACAGCATACACGACCTGCCAGTACCGTTCGCGATAGGGTGACCGGCACGGTAGAAGCCACGGGACGGCGCGGTCTATGGCCATTGAACAGACTCTGTTAGGGCTGCTGGCGACCAAACCCAGGCACGGTTATGAGCTCACGAAAGAGTTTATGCCCGAGACTACCTTGGGCGACATCGTTCATCTTGAATCCGGCATGCTCTACGCCCACCTCAAGAAACTCCAGAAAGAGGGCTGGGTCGAGTCAACCCTGGAGCCGCAGGAATCGCGGCCGCCGCGCCGTATTTTCTCCATCACCTCCAGTGGCCAGGCCGAGCTGCACCGTTGGCTCGGCGAGCCGGTCGGAAAAACCCGTGACATCAGGCTCGACTTCCTGCTGAAGCTTTACACCGCTCGGCAGCATAAGCCTGCGCTGGCCGAGAAGCTCGTCAACGAGCAGCGCGATGTCTGCGAGCGTTTCATCGTCTCTCTGCGCGAGCAGATGGAGGAGGAAGATGACGAGTTCCGGCGACTGGTAATTGAGATGCGGTTGGCCCAGAACGCAGCACTCCTTAGCTGGCTACGGCGCGCCGCTGGGAGACTGACGCCCGGGTAGCGTTGCCCAAACAGTACACAGGGCGGAACGGTCCGGCTGCCTTCGTCCATGGTACGGGCGCCATGAATTGCAACCGTACGGAATTCGGGAACCGTTTGTCCTAATACGCGTTGTTGTCGCGCCGGAAAATATGAAAGAGCGTCTTGACCATGATCTTGACATCAAAGAGGATCGACCAGTTCTCGACATAGTACAGGTCGTAGAGCGTGCGTTCTTCCACCGACGTATCACCGCGCAGACCGTTCACTTGTGCCCAGCCTGTAATACCCGCCTTCTCGTGGTGGCGCGCCATGTAGGCGGGGATACGCTGACGAAACTGCTCGACGAAATACGGACGCTCAGGACGAGGTCCAACGACACTCATCTCGCCGAAGAGTACGTTAATAAACTGTGGCAGCTCGTCCAGCGAGTAACGCCGCAAGAACCTGCCCAGCCGTCCCGGCCGCGGGTCGTTTTCGCTGGTGAACACCGGCCCGATGCCGGCTTCAGCATCGACCGGCATCGACCGAAACTTCAACACATGGAACGACTGACCATCTCTCCCCACGCGCTCCTGGGTGTAGAACACCGGCCCGGGCGAGCCGATTTTAATCAACGCCGCAAGCGCAAACATCAGCGGAGACAGTAACACCAATACTCCCGCACTGATTAACACGTCGATGGCACGCTTCAGGACCCGCTCGACCGGACGCAATCCGATCGTGCGTACGCTCACCGTCGGAAGACCGTTCAAGTCGCTGATGCTCAGCACGTCACTGGTGAGTAACCGGAATGCTTCAGGATAGACCCGCACTGCAACCGGAAGATCGGTCACGGCAAAGATCATTTCCAGAATCTCGTCGTGCGGCACACCTGAGAGCGCAACAATGATTTCGTCAACTTCATTGGCCGCCACAATCGACGCCAGATCGGCCGAAATCCCGATTATCGGCACGCCATCCAGAACGGTTACCTGGGCTCCTTCTGCCCAGGGCCGGTGACGGACGAAACCAACAACATCAAATCCAAGCTGCGGCGAGCGGCGAATCTTGTCCAGCACCAGTTGCCCGGTGCTGGCCGCGCCGATAATCACAACTCGGTCAGCCGCAACCCCTCGTGCTCTAATCGCCCCGACAATACCAGTATGAGCAAAACGCGCGGCGATCACCCCAACCACCGCAAAGATCCACCCGTAGGCCAGCATTTGGCGCGAGTAGAGAAACTCGTCGCCCAGCACGAACGACGTCGCCGCAATCGCAATCACCAGACCGAGCGACACATGGGTGACAATACGGTAGCTATCGTCCATCCGCGAAACGGCCCGCCGGCCCTGGTACATGCCACTCAACACAAAGACGGTCAGAATCATGGCCGTTGCCAGGCTTACCAGCAACAAATAGGTCATACGCGGCGGGGGAGCGCTCGGGCCAAGAGTGCCGGTAAGGCCGCGCAGCTGGTAGGCGCTCGTGAACGCAATGACCAGCGCCACGGCGTCTACCAGGAACAGTGTCAACGTTACGAGCACGGAGAAGAGCCGGTGCCGCGCTTCATCACGGCGGCGTGCCGGATACCTGGCTATCGGCGGTGAGGCAGCGCCGGAAGACGGGTCCGGGGCAATTGTCCCCACACCCGTGGGCGGTCCAGTCCGCACCATCCGATCCTTCTCCGATCGTTTGAAACGGCGTGTACTACCGGCCATCTGCAAGAAACGCTGGCTCAAAAATCCGGTTATGCAAAGCGTTTGCGTTCGGTTGTCCTGAACGTGTTGACCGTCAACGCCAGCACGCCACGCGCCACTATACCAATCATAACCAGCCAGTTAATGAGGAAAAACGTCCGCGGAGCATAGTGCTTGTGATGAAAAAGCCACATCGCCCGGTAAAACTCGTAGATCATCCTGCGCGACTGCCTCCGGGCAGACGCGCTCTTGAGGTGCGTCACCCGCGCCTCGGGGTAGTAGAACACCTGCCAGCCATGCGCCTTGATCCGGTAGGCCCAGTCCAGATCCTCGCCATACATAAAGAAGCGCTCGTCCAGCAGACCGGCCTGATCGATGGCTGTCATCCGAATCAGCATGAATGCGCCCCCGACGGAGTCAACTTCGGCGATCTCGTTCTCATCGAGATAGGTGAGATTATAACCAGCGAACAGCCTGCGCTGAGGGAAGCGTTTGGCGAGCCCGGTCAACTTCCAGAAGGCGTTCAGCGGCGTCGGAAACCCGCGGCGGCAAGCAAGATCGAGCGTCCCGTCCGGCAAAACCACCTTCGGCCCGACAACACCGATTTCTTGGTTGTTTTCCATGAACATCAAACATGCGGCCACCGCCTCCGGCTCGACCTGAACGTCACTATTCAGCAGCAGCACGAAGCTGTCGCCACGCTCCTGAGTGCGGTCTTGCGCCAGAATCTTCCGCAATGCAAGGTTGTTACCACCGGCGAAACCTAGATTCCTGGGAGACTCAATCAGCCTGAGATCCGGAAAACGGTCGCGGAGAACGGTGGCGCTGCCATCATATGAGCCGTTATCCACGATCCAGAGGTAACGCGCACGATCGGCGACATCGCTGGATAGCAGGCTGTGAACGGCATCGGCGGTCATGTCTGCTGTCTTATAGTTCACGACGACAACGTGAAGAGGGCCGCGCGGGTGAATCATGGCGTTCGCTGATCCGCTCAGGCAGCCCACGGCCGGCGGGCGGTTGAAGACGTCGGTAGACGCCGGGCACGCAAAACTCGCGATCCCACCAGCAGCGCTTCTGGCGCAAGAACAGTCTGGTTAGAGCGCCGGCGGCGTTGTGGATTGAGCATGTGCCGGGCGTACCAACGGCCAAAAAAGCCCAGCGTCACCATCATCGTCGCGACCGGCGGCCGGGTAATGGCCACAATGCGTTTCGGGATAAAGAGCGGCGCGCCTCCAGTGGCGAGATCGCGCAAGAGGTGCGAGCCAAGCCCGAGAACCAGCCCGAGATCGGTCTGGGTGCCAGGCAACATCCTTTCGGCGAGATAGCTTACAACGCCCACGGTTACGACGCTGTGTGACGCCGGCCGCTGCGGCATCGTCATACACGGGATCAAGTGTGTTGAACGCGCCGCAATGACATGGTCCAGATCAATCGCTACTGCGCTCAGGGCCGCCGTCACGACAAACCGGCGCTTGTCGCGCACAAACGGCGTGGCCGGCATCGCCACCGCAACGGCAGTGGCAATATGTGCCGCGCCATCAGACAGTGCCTCTTGAGGTTTCTGGCCGGTGCGCTTGAAATGATCGCAGAGCTGATCCAGCGCAAGCGCCAGCAATCCGAACCCGACGGCGGCGGCTATGCCCTTGCGCTCGTGGACGGTCTTGGGACTTCTGAATTCGGTAAAGATCGCGCGTGCTACTCGTAACATAGAGTCGATTGTACTCTTTGCCGCATTCCCAGGGTTGTTACCGCTCGTCACCTGGATAGATCCATGCAGAGGCATCCGGCAGAATGGGAACCTTCAACTTACGTAGACGGACCAATCTGGACACTTACATCACTGTGTCCAGCACCCCACTCAGGGCGGCGAGACGGCGCATGAACTACGTTACTGCGAACAGGAGTTATCATTCCAACCTTGGCGCTATGACATACGTCCTAGAACGGTGTTCCTAAAGGTTAGACGTCGTCATCTTGACCGACCTGAAGAGATCTCGATACGCCCGAAGCATCGAAGGAGTCAAGATCTCTCTATTCCTCTGCGTACCGGTCAACATGACGACTTCAAACCAACACAGTCTAGTAGTCAAACGCGGCGGGAGCATGCGCGGTGACGTTCACATTTCCTGCTGGTAAGGCGTCACTTGGGTTTATCCAAGGTCCACCCGTGTCACGGATAATGATCGCGTGACTATCGTCGACTTCCCTGCCACTGACTGCGTCGGTCAGGCTGCCGACGGTTTCGCCAATAATGGGCCCACCTAATTCCACTGTCGGATCGATGAACCCGTCGCCTGGACCGAACACAGGAACTTCCTTGATCGTCGAACGGGGTGAGTCGAGCGACGCTCCAGGACCAAGCAGTGCCTCGATGTGACGTGGGCTGACAGAGCCCTCACCAGTGGACAGTGGC
>JACCZH010000422.1 GCA_013696045.1 Chloroflexia bacterium | reverse complement strand
GGATAACGCGGCTCGTTCAAGCCCGTCAGCGCACAGATGACAACCGGCGGCGTGACCGACACGACATGCCGGCCGTCCTCGACTTCTCTCTCCATGGTTAGCGAGCCGTTCGGGCCAACCTCGAGCTCCACCACGTTGCTCACCAGAGGAAGTCCGAGCAGGCCGGCCAGCTGCGGACCAACGTTGCCGCTACCCGAATCACTGGTTTCTTGCCCAACGAAAATGAGATCGAAGGAGTCGCCGCGGGCAACCTCGGCCAGTGCCATGGCGGTATGCAGCGAGTCGATCTCGCCTGGTTCGCCCGCGATCAAAATACCCTGATCCGCGCCCATCGCCAGGCCACGAGTAACGGCGTCCTTGGCGCTCGCCGGCCCGATTGTGACAACCGTGACGTCAACGTCGCTATTCTGCTCCTTGATCTGCACCGCGGCTTCAAGCGCGTACTGATCGTATTCGTTGACCACCCGCGCAGTGTTGGACGCAAACTTGCCTGAAGCGTCGAACCGGATTGCGTTGGGGTCCGGAACGTGCTTCACCAGCACCAGAATCTTCAATACTCCTCCTTCAGGCGCACGAGCCCTTATTCTCCGCTGAACTTTGCGCTGCGCTTCTCGGCAAAGGCAGTCATGCCTTCCTTCTGGTCTTGCGTGTCAAATGCGAGCGCAAATATCTGCGCCTCGAAGGTCAAACCATCCGCCAGTGGAACATCAAAGGCCAACCGCATCGCCTGCTTGGTTGCGGTTACTGCTGCTGGCGAGTTGTTCGCGATAGTCTGGGCCATCTCCGTCGCATTTGGCAACAGCTCATCGGAGGGATACACGGCGTTGACAAGGCCAATCCTCAGCGCCTCGTCGGCCTTGAGCCTGCGGCCCGTCAGCAACATCTCGGCGGCAATGCCAGGACCTACGAGGCGTGGCAGGCGCTGCGTCCCGCCCCAACCCGCCGGAATCCCGAGCGTGACCTCCGGCTGTCCAAGCTGGGCATTCTCACTGGCAACCCGGATATCGCACGCCAGGGCCATCTCGCAGCCGCCACCGAGCGCGTAGCCGTTAACCGCCGCGATCCATGGCTGCGGGGCAGACCCTATGCCACGGCCGATTGCGTGGCCCAGTTCTCCGAAGCGCCTGGCCTCTGCCGGGCCCTTGCTGGACATCTCACTGATATCCGCCCCGGCCGCGAAGGCTCGCTTGCCTTCACCTGTCAGGACAACGGCCCGAACCGTCGAGTCGGACGAGAGCTCACGCACGCGGTCGAGCAACGCCTGGAGCTGCTCAGTGTTGAAAGCGTTCATAGCCTCCGGTCTGCTCATCGTGACAATGGCAACCGCGCCATCCCGCTCAACATGCACCGCCATAAGCTCTCCCTTCCCGTCAGACGTGTTCCTAATCGACCTGAATGATGATCGCGTCACCCTGCGCGCCGCCGGAGCAGATCGCCGCCAGGCCGATGCCGCCACCGCGCCGCCTGAGCTCGTAGGCCAGAGTCAGCACCAGCCGGGCTCCGGAAGCGCCAATCGGGTGGCCCAGCGCAATCGCTCCACCATTGGGGTTGACGGTGTCTGGATCGATACCCAGCCGGCCCGAGCTGATGATCGCGACACTTGCGAACGCCTCATTGATCTCGATCACGTCCATATCGCCGATCTTCATGCCGGCCTTCTGCAAAGCGTTTTCAGCGGCCAGGTGTGGGGTGTAAGCCAGATAGGGAACGTCGTAAGCCGATGTGCCATGGGCGATGATCCTGGCAAGCGGCTTGAGCCCGCGGTCCTGGGCATTCTCGTCGGTGGTCAGGATCAACGCCGCCGCGCCATCGTTCACACCAGGAGCGTTGCCGGCCGTGACCGAGCCGTTTTCATCAAAGACCGGCCGCAGCTTGGCTAGCGCCTCGGGAGTCGAATCAGCGCGGATAGCCTCGTCACGGTCGAACATCGTGACGTTCCCGCGCCGGTCCTTCAGCTCGACCGGTGCAAGCTCGTCCTGCATCCGGCCGGACTCGTAGGCCGCGGCTGCCAGCCGGTGACTGCGCACGGCATAGGCGTCCTGAACCTCGCGGCTGCACTCATTCTCGGCCGCCACGTTCGAGCCGTGGATTCCCATGTGACACATGTCCACGGCGCAGGTGAGACCGTCTTCAACCATCGAGTCCACCAGGACTCCATCACCGAGACGGTAGCCAAACCGCGCCTTTTTCAGCAGATAGGGCGCGTTCGACATGCTCTCGATGCCGCCGGCAATGACCGTCTTGTACTCCCCGGCGCGCAGAAACACATCCGCCATCGTAACAGCCCGCATACCGCTGCCACAGACACGGTTCAAGGTGTCCGAGGTGACGTTGGCCGGCAAACCAAGCCCAAAGCCAAGCTGGCGCGACGGAAGCTGGCCCGCGCCGGCCTGCAACACCTGACCGATAAACAGATGGTCAATCTCATTGGGATCGACCTTCGAGCGTGTAAGCGCTTCTCTGGCCGCGATTGTGCCGAGCTCGACCGCCGATTTGTCAGCGAGCGCTCCGCCCATCCGTCCAAACGGCGTCCTGGCTCCATCAAGAATAACTGTGCGTCCCATGTTGCTCCTCCGTTGACTCGTGGACTCGTGCGACGACCGGGCCGCGGTTTCAAGGAAACGGCCAGCGGGTGGCTGGCCGTTGGCGTTACGTTCGTTTCACTCCAGAGCGACCACCCTACACGGCGGCAAGCTGCTCGGCTGCTTCAAATCCCTGGGCCGGCTGCTGCGGGCAGCGCAGCGGCTTGTCCTCGCGGTAGCCCAGCGCGTAGCTGGCCTGCACCAGCTGGTGAATCTCCTTGGTGCCCTCGTAGATCACCGCACCGCGCGCGTTGCGCCAGTAGCGCTCAACCGGGTACTCGTTGGAGTAACCATACGCGCCGTGTACCTGAATCGCCTCGTCAGCCGACTTCAGGGCAACATCACAGGCATACCACTTCGCGAGCGAGGTCTCCTTGGTGTTGCGAATGCCGTAGTTCTTGAGCTCAGCTGATTTCATGACCAGCAGGCGGGACGCTTCCAGCCCAGCCACCATGTAAGCGATCTTCTGCTGGATCAGCTCGAACTCGCCGATCTGCTGGCCGAAAGCCTCACGCTCGTGGCAGTACTTGACGCTGGCGTCCAGACAAGCCTGAGTAAGACCAACCGCGCCGGCCGCAACCGTGAAGCGGCCCTGGTCGATGCAGGACATCGCGATCTTGAAGCCTTCGCCCTCTTCGCCAATGCGGTTCTCAACCGGAACCCGCACGTCGTTGAACGCAAGCCCGCCGGTGTTGCCGGCCCGGACGCCCAGCTTACCTTTGAGCGACCCGGTGGTAAAGCCTTCCATGCCGCGCTCGACAACGAAAGCGGACAGGCCACGGTGCTTCAACGAACGGTCCTGGCTTGCAAAAACGATGAAATGGTCGGCCACATCTGCCAGCGAGATCCACATCTTCTCGCCGTTCAGGACATAAGAATCCCCGTCGCGGATCGCGGTGGACTGCACGTTGCCGGCGTCGGAGCCAGCTCCCGGCTCGGTCAAGCCGAACGAGGAGAATTTCGTGCCTTCAGCCTGGGGCTTCAACCAGCGCATCTTCTGCTCTTCATTAGCC
>JACCZH010000417.1 GCA_013696045.1 Chloroflexia bacterium | reverse complement strand
TTGACATTGGTCTGGTATTCCCAGTGCTCGTCGGTTACATCCAGAAACGGCTCCATAAAGCTCATGCCAGCATTGTTGACCAGAATATCCAGCCGCTCAACCTGTTTCAGTGTTTCGGCGGCGAGCCGGTGCGCGTCGGCAACCATGGAAAGATCGGCGGCGATTCCAAAGGATTCCGCGCCCTGATCCCGCAGCACCGATACAACCTCTGCAATCTCACCATCATCTCGCCCATTGACAACAACAGTCGCGCCTTCACGGGCCAGCCACTCCGCCGTTGTGCGGCCCAGACCTCGCGTACTTCCGGTGACCAGCGCTGTTTTTCCGGTTAGCCGCTGCGCTCCACTGTTCGCCAAGGGTGTCTCCTTTTGCATCAATGTCTCGACCATTCCTGAGAATACGGTACCATCCACCGTAACGAATCTGAGGCGAACGAAAGGTGAGCACCTGTTGGCGGAAAGCAAGAGCCGGATACGGATCTCGACGGGCACGATCTATGAACGCACCGTCGGATACTCGCGAGCGGTGAAGGTTGGCGACCAGGTGTTCGTTTCGGGCACCACCTCAGCGGTCGCGTCCGGAGAGATTATCGGCGAAGGTGATCCATACCTGCAGACCGTCCAGATCCTCCAGACGATCTCAAACGCTCTCGATGAGGCCGGCGCAACCTTGGCCGATGTTGTTCGCTACCGTGCTTATCTCACCCGCATCGAGGACACGCCCGAGGTTGGCCGCGCCCTTTCGGAAGTGTTCGGAGACATTCGGCCCGCCAACACGCTTGTCAGCATCCTGGCGCTGGCCGACCCCAGGATGCTCGTTGAGATTGACGCCGACGCCATCATTGGGTCCGCACTGGAAGAGGAATCCAGGTGACGGAGGATGTCAAGAGCCCTCGCCTTCCGGGCGGATCGCTGCTCTCCTCCTATCTCGACCGGCAGCTTATGGTCTGGAGTGACCGCGGCGGCGCGAGCCGCCACATTGGCGACGGTTGGGCGGCGCACTGTTCAGCCTGGCTCAGCGGGGCGGTCGGCGCCGAATGGCCGGTTCCAGGTGGTCAGCCCTTCATCGTCAGCGACATCTTGCGGCTGGATGACATCCCGGGGGTGTCTCGCGAGGCAAACCAGTATCACCTTGAGAACCCGGATTTCCTTATCATCGGATCCCGTCCAGACGAGCCAACCACCGCCCTTGTCGAGGCGGTTGACGCCAAGTTCGCCGCGGACAGGATTAAACCAAGCCAGGTAAGCGCCCAGATTGTTGAGAATCTGCTGACCATCCCCAAGGACGGCGTAACTCGCCAGCTGCTGCAGGAGACGCTGGATGCTCGTGGCTTCGAGCGTTATGTCATTAGTGACGGCTCGTTCATGTGCCCTGACTCGGCGCTGACTGAGTTTCTGCTTAAACGCGCGTCGCGACAACGCAACAACCCGTCCCCGTCCGCCGAAATCATCCGTATCGAACCTTCGCCTGGGGTCATGTTCGACGGTGTCGGGACAGGCGCATTGATCGGGCAACTCGCCCGGCAAGATCAGCTACCGGTATCGCCGCGCGATAACCTGCTCTCAACGATCTACTACTTCCGGGTGGCGTGTGCCTGCGCCTATCTCTACGGCGAACAACACGCGCCACTATTTACGGTCCAAGACACAGAGCTTCCGGAGATCGGCCTGGTCAGCGCCGAGTTGACCCGCCGCGCGAAACCCGAACACAGTGCCTACCGGTTGATGCTGGACCTGGTGGACGAAGCCGAGATCATCCGTGAAGCACGGCAGTCAGTTGCAAATGTCGCGTCGCTGCCACTACGGATGACCGAGATCAGAGGGTTGTTGCAGCGCTCCGGTCTTGATGAAGAAAGTGCGAAAATCGCGCTGCGCATTCTACGCCGCGACCTGGAGCTTGAGTTTCGACGCAGGCTCTTCGAGGTCGTCGGCGAAATCAGCGCCGACGATCCACGCACCCTCGGCGACATCCTTGACGAGGTCGCTCACGCGGCCCGCAACCTGCGCCCGGACCTGCACGCCTACGCGATAAACCTGGTGGCTGAAGCCGCTGCCACGCGATCTCCCGACTGAGCGGGTTAGAATAGGACGGGTTCGCGCACAATGTGGCCTCGGCATCGTGACGAAGGGGAGATCAGCACATGAGCACCACCAAGGACGATCTACGCGCAAGCGAAATTATGACCACCTCGATCCTGACCCTCACTCCAGAAACGCCGGTTGAGAACGCCGCCCGGACGATGTTTGAGAACTCCATCTCGGGCATGCCCGTCGTTGACGAGGACGGCCTGTTGGTAGGAGTCGTCTCCGAGTTCGACATTATCTCCAAACATGGTGAGAAGGTCGGCGACATCATGACGACCGACGTCATCAGCGTTGGTGAGGACACCGATCCGGAAACGATCGCCAGGATGCTCACCGAACAACGTATACGCAGGATTCCCGTGGTGAACGAGGGCCGCGTCGTCGGCATCATCTCACGGTCCGACCTCGTGCGACTCTTCGCCTTGACAAGATGGTCGTGTGAGGCGTGCGGCTACTACACGCGTGGATTCGAGCGCCTGACGGTGTGTCCAAAGTGCGGCAACGACACCATCATCCTCGAGCGCGAACCGCCGGGCAGCTAGCATGATAGCGCCTCGAACCCTGTTATTCATTCCAGGACACCGGGAGTCTATGCTCGCCAAAGCCGCGTCCGCCCAGGCAGACGCGGTGGTTTTCGACCTCGAAGACAGCGTACCGCTGGCTGAACGGGTGAATGCGCGGACGCTCGTATCCGGTGTGCTCGCCAACTGGCAGGGTGGGCCGCGCCTTTTTGTGCGTATCAACGCTCCGCGTTTCGAGATGCTCGACGCCGATCTGCAGATCGTGCTCCGTCATCCCGATGTGGGCATTGTCGTCCCGAAAGTAGACCGCCCAGTCGAGTTATCCGGAATGTTCGAACGGATTGGACACCATTCTCGCGACGTAATCGTCACCATCGAGACGGCGCGCTCACTGCTTCAGGTTGAGGCGTTCGCCGACACGCCCGGGGTTGACGGGCTGTTTCTGGGAGGCGAGGATCTCACCCAGGCCATGGGCATGCGCCGCACCATTGATGGGTCCGAGCTGACCGTCCCGCGTATTCTGGTCGTCGCGGCTGCGCGAGCCGCCGGGATCGTGGCCTATGACACGATCTGTCCCGAGTTTCGTGATCTCGCCATCGTGGCTCGTGATGCAGACATCGCCAGCGCCTTGGGTTTCGACGGCAAGTTCGCGATCCACCCCGCCCAGATCGAGCCCATCGCCAAAGCATTCACGCCGTCTGATGAGAAAGTCGATCAGGCGCGCAAGATCGTCGACGCCTACGACGAAGCAGTCCAGGCCGGCCGGGGCGCCGTCGCCGTCGATGGCCAGATGATCGACCCACCGGTCGCCGAGCGAGCGCGGGCGGTCCTGAACCGGGCGAATCGCAGCTAACCGTCTCGCCGATACTCGCCTTTCGCAGTGGAGTACAGATCCGCGCCATACGCGTCGTTCACGACGATTGCTGGAAAGCGGTCGAGCTGGAGCCGCCAGATCGCTTCGGTTCCGAGGTCCGGATAGGCGATTACTTCAGCAGACACGATGCGTTTAGCCAGCAATGCTCCAGAGCCGCCAACCGCCGCGAAATAGACCCCGCAATGCTCAACCAATGCCTGGCGCACGACGTCGGAGCGGTAGCCCTTGCCGATGGTTCCCCTCAGCCCGGCGGCATGGAGCGCCGGCGCGTACCGATCCATCCGGCCGCTCGTCGTGGGGCCGGCGGAACCAATCACCGCGCCGGGCCGCGCCGGAGCCGGCCCGACGTAATAGATAACCTGCCCTGCCAGATCAACCGGCAACACCTCTCCACGATCGAGGGTTTCGATCAAACGCTGATGAGCGGCGTCACGAGCGGTCAACACCACGCCCGAGATCTCAACAGCATCTCCCGCGCGCAAATCGAGCACATGATTGTCATCCAGTGGCGTCCGAACCTGCTTTGGTCCCATGGCTAGATCGTCACCCGGCGCAAGCGCGCCGCCGGACCGCACTGGAGATTAACCGCGACCGGCAAGCTGGCGATGTGCGTTGGAGCGATTTCGACATGCACTGCCAGTGCGGTAATGCGGCCGCCAAAGCCGTGCGGCCCAATCCCGAGGTTGTTGATTCGCTGGATCAACTCGCCTTCGATCTCCTGGATCTGCGGATCATCATGCTCGCTGCCGATCTCGCGGGTGAGAGCCTGTTTCGCCAGCGTACCGACCGAGTCGAACGTGCCGCCAATCCCAACGCCAACAATCACCGGAGGACAGGCGTTCGGCCCGGCCCTCTCGACAGTCTCAACGACGAAGTTCAAAACTCCATCGAGACCGTCGCCGGGTGTCAGCATGCGCATCTGCGACATGTTCTCCGCCCCGCCACCCTTTGCCAGCATCGTCATCGTGAGCTGGTCTCCGTCGACGAGGTGCAGGTGCAGAACTGCCGGGGTGTTGTCCCGTGTATTGGTGCGCTTGCCGACCGGCCGGTCAACGATGGACGAGCGCAGATAGCCGCCCGTATACGCCCGGCGCACACCCTCATTCACAGCGTCAGAGAAGAGACCGCCACTGAAATGCAGGTCTTGTCCAATGTCCGCGAAAATCACGACCGTGCCAGTGTCCTGGCACATCGGCACCCTCTCGACCTCAGCCACACGCATATTTTCAAGGAGCTGCGTGAGCACCTGCTTGCCGAGTGGCGAGACTTCGCGCTCGGCGGCCAGCTCAAACGCCTTGCGAACATCGGGCGCTGCCACGTAGTTCGCTTCAAGACACAGCCTCTGTACCGCTTCGGTAACCGTCGAAATGTCAATCTCCCGCATGAGTATAGCCGTCCTTTAGCAGTGCGGTCACGATCCCGGCCAGTTCATCGAGCGTGTCAACAACATGGCCGCCGGCATCCGCCAGAACCCGGCGTTTGATCGACGGTCTCCCGCTGCTGCCAGCAATAATAGCGGCGGCATGACCAAACGCGGTCCCCTCGGGGAGTGTCTCAGTGAACGCCCCGGCGATCAATGCCACAACAGGGACGGTAACATGGCCGGCCAGCATCGCCTGTGCCAACTCTTCCTCAAATGGTGTTCCAGGCTCACCGAACAGGCAGATGATGTGCGTGCAGGGATCGGACTGAAGCAACAATGCAGCCTTCTCCGGCGGCAGGCCGATCAAATCATCCCCACCGACGCTGATCGCCGTTGACACACCCAGTCCGGCCCGCCGCAGCGTCAACCCAATCTCAGCCGTCATCCCTCCAGAGCGCGAGATGATCCCCACATGTCCAGGCACGAACGCCCGCTCGGGCCGGTCGCCGCCGATTGCGCCGATCTTCCGGCAAGTACTGGGAGTGATCGCGCCAACACTATTTGGACCAATGACGGCAACATCCTGGGCGCGTGCTTCCGCGAGTAATTTCACCATGTCATGCCGGGGAACACCCTCGGTAGCGACAACCAGCCTTCGGATGCCGGCCCTTAGTGCCTCCCGTCCAGCAGCCAGCACGGCGAACGGCGGCACCGAAATAAGGCTGGTGTCAATCTCCGTCTCAATGCCGCCCATGGCGTCCGTAACCGAGTTGAACACCGGAACGCCGGCCACGGATTCGCCCTCTTTGCCTGGCGTCACCCCCGCCACCAGCGGAGTTCCGTACGTGACACTGTGCTCGGCCACCATACGCGCTTCGCGCCCCGTTATGCCCTGGATGATGACGCCGCCGGTTCCAAGAACGCTCACACCAACCCAGCTTTCCGCATCGCGTCTACCATGGCATCAGCGGCGGCATTCAAGGTCGTCTCCTCGCCAACATAGGTCACGTTGGCTTCCTCGAAGATTCTGCGGCCTTCCTTATCGTGCAAGCCTGCCTCACGCGCAATCACGGGAAATGGCTCCGCCAGCGCGGCATCCTGCAGAGCGCGAGTAATCCCGGCCGCAACGACATCAACCTGGGTATTATTCGTGAGATTGTGTCCTACGAATAACCCCTGCACTCCGCGCTTGTCGAGCACGACTCGGGTTAGATCGTAAACCCTCTGCTCTGTCGGGTTCCCGCCGAACTCGGAGTAATTGGCCGGGCTACCTCCCGCAGCGACAAGCGCGTCGAAAAGCAATAGACTCGCTCCACCCCCTCCGCACAGAAAGCCGATGTTGCCGTTTTCCAGCTCCAGATACCGCGCCGAGCCTCGTTGCGACGTGTCCGCATTGATCGACGTTACCCTCTCCTCCAGAACTGTCTCGGGACGCCAGGCACGCTCCGATCCCTCAATTGCAACCTTCGCAACATCTGGCTGACGAGCCAGAGCGTTGTCGTCGATTGCCATCAACGCGCCAACGCAGGACACGTTCCCATCCGGCAAAACAGACAGCGGATTAATTTCAAGCAAGGTCAGATCACGTTCGATGAACAGTCGCAGCGCCGCGTGAGTGACCCTTCCCAGTTCTAGCGACAAGGCCCCCAGGCCCAGATGGTCCCAGAGCTGGGCCAAGTCGGATTCGCTGGGAAGCTGGATTGGATCGAGTGGAACGCGTGAAACCGACTCCGGCCGCGACTCTATCTCCACCCCACCGTCGGCTGACATCAACAGCGTGTACTCCGGCCGGCCACGAGCGATTTCAAAGGCAAGATAGAGCTCGCGCTCGATGTCAACCCATTCCTCCACCAGCACCATGTCGACCGGATACGGCCCGACAACCGAGCCAATCAGCTCACTTGCCGCTACTTCAGCTTCCAGAGAGGCAGCGCACAGCCGCACCGCCCCAGCCTTGCCGCGCCTGCCTGTCGGAACAAGCGCCTTTACCACCGCTCGGCCCCCGAAGCTGGATGCAATCGAACACGCGGCCTCGGCGGAAGACGCTCGTTCAAACTCGGGAACGCGGAGTCCGGCGGAAGCCAGCAGTCGCTTTGCGTCGTCTTCGAGTACACGCGCCATGGTTAGCGCACCGCCATCGTTGTGCTCAGCTCGGATACAAATAGCCGGGCGTTACCCTCCGGCAGAAGCCAGATGCGTTGCGCAAGCCGGGAAGCGTCATCCGCATCAATTGCCTCGGAAGCCAATGTCAGGTATTTCTCATGGAGCTCATCGTCTGACAATGGATTCGCGGGCATGCCTCTCGGGTGTGTCGCCTGGCTGACATACAGCTCGCCGCGGGCGTCTTCAACCTCCATCCGGCAGCCCCATTCCAGCGGGTACCGGCTGTCGATCTCCCCATCGACGGCAACATCAATTCGTTCAATGAGATTCATAACCCGCTGGTCATGTACCCGTTCATCGGTAAAGCTCGTGATCCTGGCCGCGCCATCAAGCACCCCAACAGCAACCGCGAACTTCAAGCTGAACCGTGCCTCATATGCGGAGCTTGGCGTCTCAATTCCCGCGACATCAACCGCTGCTTGATAGGTGCCGACCCGCAGCCTCTGGATGTCATTGAGTTGCAAGCGCTCTCTACACTCGATCGCCAGGTCCACGGCTGTGTGGGTATGACCGCAACAGGCATGCACCTTGAAGCCGTTCTCAACGATTGCGAATGGCGCGCCAAGCTTGCGCAGCGCAATCTCCGCAGTGCCGCCGTCGGTCGTCGCCGCTACGAAACCACGGGGTGATTCCAGAATCCGATGCGCGCCCGTAAAACCCGCCCGCGCCAGGTAAGCAGCTGTCAAGCCATTCTCAGCCGCCCTCCCCGGATGCAGATGTTTGGACATCGCGCCTTCGTCGATGAACGCCCACAATCCAGACGCCTGCGTGCCGGCCGAGCCGAGCGCGTCCGCGGTCTGTCGTACATCCAGACCCAAAATGGCCGCCACCCCGGCCGCTGCGCCGAACGTCCCGCAAGTGCCCGTCGGGTGCCAGAAGCGATAATGTGTCGGGTTTACCGCCTCGGCGATCCGGATACCGATCTCGTAACCCAGGACGATCGCCCGCAGCACGTCCTTGCCCGAAGCATCCTCAACTTCAGCCGCCGCCAGCACCGCTGGGATAATCGGCGCGGCTGGGTGAAACGTGGACGGATTGTGCAGGTCATCCAGCTCTACGATATGGCTCGATACCCCGTTCACAAATGCCGCGCCGGCTGGAGTCAGGCTCGCTCCGTCCGGAAATCGTGACGCTCCGGCGCCGGGATGAAGAACGGCGGCGGTCTGCCGCGCAGCCCTGGCCGGCGGCTCGATACTTCCGCGCAGTGCAGACCCGCAGAAATCGAGTAGGAACGCCGCGCTGCATGGATCACCGCGTCCGGCAGCTCCTCGTATGATGTGTCAACAACAAACGTTGCCAGCTGTTCAGCGACCGTCTGTGGCAGTTCTTCCACCGTGTCTCCTTTAATCGGGGCTACCTGAGCGCCCTTGCGAGCTTCGTCTTTGTCGATGGCTTCAAACCGCCCACTTCCGTCTGCAATGCATTGGCCGCGCCCAGAAGCGCAACAGCTTCGCCCTGTTTCAGCTCCAGCTCGACCTCGCTGAAGCTCACAGTCCGGCCATCCGTTACCCTGGTCGCCTCACAGCGATCGATCGATAGTTCCACTCCGTTACCCGCTCCATCTACAAAGAGGAGCACGGACCGGTTCGTCATCAGACGAGCCACTGGCTTGAGCTCGTTATCGCCGGACGCCGCACGGGCACGTATGAGAGGTCCAGGTTCGGTCTGAAGAATGAGTGGCGATCCATCGCCCAGCGCAATAATCGCGGAAGCGTCAAGGTCAACCTCGTCTTCCAGGCGCGACACGAGATGAGTGTTCTCGGACTTCTCTCTCTCGCCCTTGAACGTCATATGTGCGCCGGACGGCCTGCGGCGAATCCGCAATGTCGCCCCGGCCTCCCTCAGATGCTCCTCAGTGGTGTCATAATACGTGTCGTCCTGAACCTTGGATTCGCGTTTGACCAGGCTGAATTCGCCGAAACTCTCCAGGGCGAGTAGTTCGCGTTGTGCCTCGTCGCCTGCCTCAAACTTGGCCTCATACTCCCTGGGACTATTCATAGGTTGCTCTCAACAGGTCGCGTGATCGCCGCTCAGGGTGCGGCATCCCATTCGCAAACATCCTCTGCACCGTCTCCTGGTACGGATACTCAACCCGGTGCGTGACCACCGACCACCCCACTCCTGGAGCCCATGAGAACTGCCCCCAGGTTGCCCTCCGATCGCCATCACGCGGCAAACCGGCAGAGGCGATATTCACGAGCATCAGATCCCCGAACTGCCGGGTAAACGGAATGTGTAAATGACCGAAGGCCAGCATCGATGCGTCCACCTCACCAACCAGCTCGGCCAGCTCAACATCTTCCATATCCGGAAAGATGTGATGATCCACATCCTGAGGGTTGGCGTGCACCACCTTGAGCTTGGAACCGTCCGGAGCCTCAATCTCAACACAAAATGCCAGACCGGCCAGTACGCCAATACGTTCCGGGCCGAGTTGTCGACGTGTCCAGGCAATCGAGTCGGCCTTCTTATCCCCAAGATCAGGGTCGCTGGCGCCTCGGTCAACAATGTCGCGATCGGTGTTACCAATGAGCATGTCGGTGGACGTATCCATCACCGTGTCCAGGCTTGCAACTGGGTCTGGCCCGTTCAAACAGTGATCGCCGGCAGCGACGATGCGGTCAAACGGACCATGGTGCTCAATCGCAGCCAACACCGATTGTAATCCCTGAAGATTCCCATGCACATCAGAGAACACCGCAACCCGGACGCTAGCGCTCATCCGGGCCCCTCCTCTTCCGGGCCAGCCACAGCTGCTTCGGAGGGTAGCGATTGGAGTTCCGTGATTTCCTGTGTCGATTCCTGGCCCACCATTCGTCTCAGTCTCCCGGCGAAATCGGTTGCCTCAAACCGTTCCCAGGCTGTAACGAACTGGCGATAGGCCTCGTCGCGCTCACCGGCGCGGTGAGCGATGAGCGTGTACAGCGCAACTTCATCGCGGGCTGCTTTCGGCGCGGACGCCGCCGAGCGAATCCGCAGATGTCTCTGCGAAACCGTGCCGCGGCCTGTCGCCGTCGCAATCTGTTGCAGGCGTTCGGCCCGCGCCGCGTTCTCGCACGCCAGGATTTCGTTCACCCTCTCAATCATCACATCGGCGTCTCGCATGTCTCCAATATGCTCCTGAACCTCCTTGACCTCGCCAATGAGATCCGCGAGCTCCTTGGGGAACGCAAAGCGGAACATCTCCAACGTGTAACGCAGACGCTTGGCTGCTATGCGGAGGTTGTGGATCTCGTCAATTTTCTGCGGGTCACCAACATACTCGCCGAAGGAAAGCAACTCTCGTAGACGGACATCAACGATCTTGCGCGCGTTGATAACAACACTCTCTTTGCAGTCGACTCCCTTGACTTTTTTCGCCTTAACCAATGGTGTGCTCCGCAATGAATCCACGAAAACGCACGTCAAACCGCTCGCGCTCAAGCCGGTCAAAAAACTCGACCAGATGTTCCCGGCCAACTTCACGCTCGGTGCGGCAGTTCTGCAACATCGCGTTTATCGCCGGGCGCTCGGCAACTGGCCGCGAATCACGGTACTCAACCAGCGCCACCCGCAACACGTCATAGTCGCGCACCCCGCCGAGCACGTCGGTCAGCTCTTTAATTGTCTTATGAAAGTATTTGAAACGTGCGGGAAAACAGTCCAGCGCCACGTCCATCGCCGCCCTCAACCTGCGTGAAGCCACGCGCATGTCGTGTAGCTCTTCGGGATCGCGGCCGGCCAGCGTGCCGTCCAGATGGAGCATCATCTCGTCGAAACGTGTCTCAATTAACCGGCCGATAGCAGCCTTGTAGGGTGTTTTTGGTCCGATATCCTCAATCTTGCGCGCCTTGGCCACGTCTGGTCCCTCGCCGTTCTCGATTCACTAGGCCGTGCGTGCCGATAGCATAGCCGATACGACATCTCGCATCTCTCTTTGAATGGATTTCACATCCTGCTCGCCGTCAATCGTCGTCAGACCGAACTCGCCGGTCATGCGGTCAAACTCATCGAAGACCCGTTGCTGGTATAGCTCAAAAGATTGCTGTGGATCGGCGCTCAGTCCCAGGTCCAGACCAAACTCATAGATGTCCCGCGACTTGATCGCGGCGCTCGGCTCGCGTTGCAAACGCACGGCCGGAGTAACCGCCAGGTACAGCACAACGTCCGGTTGCGGCGCAAAGTTGTAGAGCGTGCGCAGCCAGTCTTGGTCCGCTCCCCGGGCCGCGTCGCGGGCGAAGGCTGTATACACATAGCGGTCGGCCACCACGACCTCGGCGCGTTCCAACGCGGGGATGACCACGTTTGCGACCCTGTCGGCGAAATCAGCGGCATAGAACAGGCTAAATGTTACCGTCTTCAACGCTCGCTCGGCCTTGGCCTTGTGGATCGCTTTGGAAATGTGCGGCGAGGTGCTCCAGTCGGTTCTGACAACAGGCTGGCCATGCTTCTCAAGCCATTGGACCAGAAGCTCAACCTGGGTGCTGCGTCCGGAACGATCCCCGCCCTCAACCACGATGAGCTTGCCGGGATAGCCGTGCCCACCCACAGCCGGAACGAGGCGTTCGTCGACGGACATTGCAGCTTCGCGCATCTATGACCTCTCCTCAAGGTACGTGTCAACTTTGCGCCGGATTTGCTGTTGCACCGATCGCATGGGCTGTGATGAATCAATCGCCACAAGCTGGAATGGATCGATCAGTCCGTCATATTCTGCGATGACCCGGTCCTGGAACTCCCGGAATGAGCGCAATGCGCCGCGCACCGACGCGCTCTCGTCGGCCTGTTCCAGGCTCACCTCGCCAGCCATGCCGCGAATACGCTCAAGCGAAAGATCCGTCGACACCTGCAAGTACACCGCGAGGTCGGGCCGCAGCGCAAAACTGTACAGATTGTAGATCCAGTCGCGATCAACCCCGCGAGCGGTGTCGCGCGCAAACGCGGTATAGACATAGCGATCGGCTAGAACCACGAACCCCGCCCTCAACGCCGGGATGATTTCGCTCTCCTGCCGCGCCGCGACGTCAGTAGCGTGCAACACCGAGTAGGTTAAGGGGGTGAGTGACTGCTGCCGGCGCGCGTCACGAATCGTCCTCGACACCAGCTTGGAAGAATTCCAATCACTACGCAACACGCCGTAACCGTGCACCTTGAGCCAAAGCTCCAGTAGGTCAATCTGCGTTGAGCGTCCGGCGCCGTCGACGCCTTCGATGACAATCAACCAGCCGGGATACTTGTGACTCTGCCAACTTGCTGGGTTCTCGATAGAAAGCCGGTGCTCCGGCCAGGATGTCACGCTCACAGGCGCCTCGCCGTCTTCGATCGTTGGAGCAACCGCCGTCTCTCAGCCTGGTTCAATGTATGCAGATCAACGGCCACGTCTCCGTCAGGTTCCATTTGGATAGCCAGAAATCCAGTTTCTTTCGTGCCGGAGCTATCGATCAGTGATGGAGAGTTGACCACAACGATCTCGCCCTCATCGTTGCTCAACCGCCAGGCGTGTCCTCGATGAACGTGGGCGCACATCGCCAGCCGCACGTTGAGGTTGAGTAGCTCGGCGAGGATGCTGGCGGCGTTCTTGAGGAGGTCTCCTTCTTTGACTCTCTTCCTTGGGACTGGCAACAGCGACCGGTGGGTGCAGAAGACCCTCGGGACCGCGGGGGACGATCCACGAAAGAAGTCGGTTCCACGCTTGAAGGCATCGTCTGGTATTTGCGGCTCGCTGTTCAGGCCAACCACGGTCGCATCAGGAAAGCGGTCAAAGAAATCGAGATCAGCGAAAAAATCGGTAAATGGCGTGCGATCAGCGGCCAATCCCGGCAACTCGTGGTCGGTAAACGCGGTGTCTGGCGCGCCAAGAAAATACTCGAGATCGGAATCAAGCGGCCGGTCCACGGTCGAGTTTCCGGCGGGAAAGTCCCGGTTGCCTGGAATCGCTCGCACACGCGAGATTCCCAGGCGCTCAAGAAACCGGTATACCTGGTCGAATTGCTCGGTGAGCCCGTCGTGGGTGAGATCTCCGGCAGCAACAATTAAATCCGGCTCCAGTGCGGAAATCAGACCGTATGCACGCTCCAGTCCGGCGTCCGCATCCGATGTTGGAGCGTAGTGGAGATCCGATATTTGCACGATGAGCAGGATAACCTCTAACTCTCGACCGTTGAAAAAATACCTGCGGCACGAGTCACAGTATTCTAAACTATGCTTGGATCGTACTCTTTTCCACGTATGCATTGGACGACGCCAGATGCCGAGCAGCAAAGCGACAAAATCCAAGAAGGCGCAGGCTAAGGAGCTGGATTCACAACCGTTGTTAACTGGCCCTGCCTTGTATCGCAATCGCGAGCTGAGCTGGCTGGAATTCAACCGCCGGGTGCAAGACGAGGCGCTGGACGAACGCAACCCACTCCTGGAGCGGGTCAAATTCCTCTCGATCTCGTCAACCAACCTCGATGAGTTCTTCGCAGTGAGAGTGGCCGGGATCAAGGAACAACAGCTTTCGGGCATAGGAAGCCTGACGGCCGACGGTCTGACACCGGCCGACCAGTTGTCCGCTATCCGGGCCAGCGCGGTCGAAATGTCGGTGAGGCAGCGCCGCTGCTGGCATGAGGATCTGCAACCCCTGCTGCGCCGGCAAGGCATTGCATTTGAGCCCTTTGACACATTGTCCGCTAGCGAGCAAGCCTTTCTGAGCGACTATTTCAAGCGTCAGATCTACCCTGTTCTGACCCCACAAGCCGTCGACGCGGGACATCCTTTTCCGCATATCTCAAGCCTCAGCTTGAACATGCTTATTGTGGTTGAGGATGCCCGCGGTCAGCATGTCGCCAGAATGAAGATCCCGCCAGTGCTGCCGCGCTTCATCGAGATTCCACCCTCCACGGCACACGGCGGAGACGACCACAGGCAGTACCGTTTCGTCCTGCTTGAGGAAGTCATCGAAGCGAATCTCGGCTCTCTTTTCCCTGGAAAAAGAGTCACCAGCGCCTACATGTTCCGGATCACCCGCGACGCTGACCTGGAGTTCCGCGACGCCGCGAACGAGAGTCTGATCAAGACCGTGGAAGACGAGCTGGAACGCCGCCATTTCGGCTTTGTTGTGCGTCTGACCGTTGAGCCAGCAATGCCGGACGGGTGGCGTATCTGGCTGGCCGAGCGGCTGGATGTGCCGGCCAACGACGTGTATATCCTGGACAGGCCGCTCGGCTTCGCCGATCTGATGCAGCTCTATGCGCTTGACCGTCCCGAGCTGAAGGATGTTCCCTTTACGCCCAGAGTACCGCGCGTTATTGTCGAGTCGCCGACGATTTTCGACGCCATCAGCCGCCAGGATTTGATGCTGTATCATCCGTATGATTCTTTCGCCCCGGTGATCGACCTTATCCGGCAGGCGTCAGCCGACGAGAACGTGGTCGCCATAAAGCAGACCCTGTACCGCATCGGCTCGCACTCCCCGATCATTGAAGCTCTGCTCGAAGCACGTGACGATGAGAAGCAGGTCGCGGTACTGGTCGAGCTCAAGGCGCGGTTCGATGAGGAGAGCAACATTAACTGGGCACGTGCCCTTGAAAAGGCCGGCGTGCATGTAGCCTATGGCGTGACCGGTTTGAAGACACACTGCAAAGTTATCCTGGTTGTGCGCCGTGAGGGCGACAAGCTGCGCCGCTATGTGCATCTGGGTACCGGCAACTACAACCCATCGACTGCTCGTATATATACCGATCTCAGCATGATGACTGATGACGAGGACATCGCCTCCGATGTCTCGGATGTCTTCAACCTGCTCACCGGCTATTCGTCGCAGACCGAGTACCGCAAACTGCTGGTGGCCCCGGTTAATATGCGCAGCCGCACGATCGAGCTCATTGAAAACGAGGCCAGACACGGCAGTAACGGCTGTGTGACGATGAAGATGAACTCGCTCTCCGATCCCAGGATTATTCAGGCACTTTATCGAGCGTCACAGGCAGGCGCGAAAGTCGATCTCATCGTGCGCGGCATCTGCTGCCTGCGTCCCGGTATGCCGGGCATAAGCGACAACATCCGTGTCATCAGCATCGTCGGACGTTTTCTGGAACACCCGCGCATCTATTACTTTGCCCATGGATCTCCAAAGGGTGATGAATGCGTCTACGCCGGTAGCGCCGACCTGATGCCTCGCAACCTCGATTATCGGGTTGAGATTCTCTTCCCGGTCGAAGATCCTGGCTTGTTGAAGTATGTAAAAACGGAGATCCTCGACGCCCAGCTCCGGGACAACACCCGCGCGAGCGAGATGCAGGCCAACGGCAGCTACGTCCGTCTCGCGCCTGAAAAGGGAGAGCCGGTCAGAGACTCCCACTCTCTCCCTGGACCACGCGGTCCGCACGTTACCTTACGGGCAGTGCCGCCGATTCTGGCTTAGCGATCCATATGCCATCCCGATCATATGTTCTAAATCCTTGCTACAATGTTCGGGCAACTTGTCGAAGGCACACGATGTCCGGAAGGTAGGCTCGCATGCTGGAACTATCCTTGAGGGAAGCCCGCCGGCTCATGATCGGCGCTCAGCTGTTGTCCGGCCCGCAGCCCAAACGGCCCACCAAGGCGAAGATGCTGGACGTGATCCGCCACTTGGGAGCGGTCCAGATCGACTCGATCAGCGTGGTTCAGCGCAGCCACCACATCGTACTCTGGAGCCGGCTTGGGAACCATAACCCGGAGTGGCTAAACGACCTGCACGGCAAAGACCGTGCCATCTTCGAGTACTGGGTACACGCAGCAGCCTACGCTCCCATCGAGTTTTTTCCGTACTTCCGCCGTGACATGTTGAGCTATTCGAAAAACGGCGGGGTTCGCATGCGCGAATGGATGGAGCAGCATCCTCACACCCTCGATCGGGTGGTCGACTGTGTGAGAGCTAATGGACCCGTCACAACAAAGTCATTCAATCCCCCCGACGGTGCGGAGCGCGCCGCCGCGTGGGCGTGGTACGGCAACAAGCCGACGAACGTCGCCCTGGACATGCTCTGGTCGGCGGGCGTGCTGATGATCGACCGGCGCGACAAATTTCAGCGAATCTACGACCTGGCCGAGCGCGTGCATCCAACCTGGGACGATGTTGATCTACCGACGCTTGAAGATGAGCGCAACGCTCTCGCCCTTACCGCACTGCGCGCGACAGGAGTCATGACGGCCCGCTGGCTACCGGATTACTTCCGAACGAAATGGGGCCAGCGCTCGGCAGTTGTCGAGGTGCTCAACAACCTGGTTCAGTCCGGCCATGCGGTTGAGGGACGAATCAAGAGCATCGATGAACCCGTGTATATATCAACGGAGACGCTAGAAAAACGCTTCCGCCCGAGCCGCACCACTCTGCTCACACCGTTCGATAGCTTGATCTGGGATCGCCGCAGAACACGCCAGATGTTTGATTTTGAGGTAACGCTCGAAATCTATGTGCCCCGCGAAAAACGTGTCTACGGTTATTACAGCCTGCCAATCCTCTATCGTGACCGGCTCGTCGGCCGGCTCGATCCCAAAGTACACCGCAAGACCGGCGAGTTAACCATCAACGCTCTGCATCTGGAACCCTGGTTCATTGGTCAGGACGACGAGCGCTTCTACGTCGAACTGGCCGCTTGCCTCGTCGATTTCAGCGCCTTCAACGGCGCAGGCCACATCAGCATAGGCCCCTGCAACCCTCCCGAATCCAAAGGCCGCCTCGAAGAGGCCCTCGTAACCTCCTCCCTGTAAACAAAACAAAGCGGCGGGCTTTCGGCCCGCCGCCCGATTGATCTTTTCGAATTCGCAGCGGCACAATGCATCGCGCCCGCGTGCTTAGTCCCGGCGCATGCCGCTCACAAGCATGATGTAGTAGAGCAACTGCATCGCCGCGGCGGCGAAACCGGCGATGTAGGTCCAAGCGGCTGCGTTGAGGACCGTTTTGTTCTGGGCCATCTCGGTGCTATCAACGATGCCCATGTTCGACAACTCGGCCAGAGCCCGCGATGAAGCGTTGAACTCAACCGGCAACGTAATCAGAGCGAAGACCGTACCGGCGGCAAAGAGAATCACACCAAGCCAGGCCAGCTGCGTAAGTCCGATGACCAGACCGGCAAGCACCATGATCCACCCAAGGTTCGAGCCAATCGACGCCACCGGCACCAGCGCGCCACGCACCTGAAGCGGGAAGTAGGCCTGGGCATGCTGCAGAGCATGTCCGGACTCATGGGCGGCGATCCCCAGCGCGGCAACCGACCGGCTGTTGTAGACAGGCTGTGAGAGCCGTAACGCACGCACGCGAGGGTCGTAGTGATCGGTCAATTCGCCGGCCACCGGCTCGACCGGAACGTCGTGCAGGCCGTGCGAGTCCAGAATCACCCGCGCCACCTCGGCGCCGCTCATGCGCTGCTGGTTCGGAACCTGAGAATACTTCTGAAATGTGCTCTTGACACGTCTCTGGGCCCACAGCATCAGGATGATCGTGGGTGCCATCATAATCAGATAAATAGGGTCGAATATCATGGTTGGTCAGCCCTTTTCTAACATCGCTCAAGTTCGAGCCCAAACGACTCCGAACGTTACGATACACATGGTACGACGAAGGCATAGCTCAGCGGTTTTGACACCTCCAACTACGCTTCAGACCAACTTTCCGCGGCTCAATGTGGGCCGTCTTTCCTTCTGTATGATAATGCGGAGGGCGATTGATGGACTCATTCAACCGCTGTGTGTTCACTGATACCACACATGCTATATTATGCCCGAAACCGGGTGGGATTACAATCCGTCCCTCCCGCCAACCTGCCCGAAAGGGGAACCTTGCTCATCTCAACACAAGCAATCGCGGAATATGACCGCTGGATTGATGACGAAATCGAGGCGGTGTTTCGACAGATAGAAGGGGGAGCAGCCGGTTTCAGCGGCGCCGACCTTCCACTCTACAACGTCTTGCGCTATCACCTGGGAGTCGTCAACGATCGATTCGAGCCCGAGCGTTCTGACGCCGGCAAACGGTTGCGGTCCAAATTCTGTCTCCTGTGCTGTAGCGCTGCTGGTGGCGATTCCCGAATGGCAGTGCCGGTCGCGGCGGCCATTGAACTATTGCATAATTTCACGCTTATCCACGACGATATCCAGGATCGCTCCGCCTTGCGTCGTCATCGCCCAACAGTCTGGGCCATCTGGGGCGTGCCGCAAGCCATCAACGCGGGCGACGCGATGTTCGCCGCCGCTCATATCGCTCTAAACCGTTCCGGAGAGCGTGGACTTTCGGCAGACATTACACTAGATCTCTCGACCACCCTGCACCTCACCACACTGAGGATTGTTGAGGGACAGGTTCTTGATCTCAGTTTCGAGTACCGCAACGACGTGGGCGCCGCCGAATACCTGGGGATGATCGCAGGCAAAACGGCCGACATTATCCGCTTTGCCTGCTGGGCTGGTGCTCGCGTTTCCGGCGCGTCGTCAGAGCAAGCCGCGGCGTTCGGTGAATTTGGTCACGCCATCGGCATGGGCTTTCAGATCCGGGACGATTATCTGGGCGTCTGGGGCGCGGCAGAGACGACTGGTAAAGCCCCCGCCGACGACATCCGCCGTCGCAAACAGGCTCTCCCAATTCTCTTGCTGAAGGAGCGCGCATCCCTGGCCGAACGCAACCGGATTCTGAGACTCTATGCCCAGGACGAGCTGGCGCCTCAGGATGTCCGAACCGTGCTCGGTTTGCTCGACGCCTACGAGGTGAGTGACAGCGTGCAACTGGAAGTTATGCGCTGGCACGATCGAGCCTTCGCCATGCTTGAGGGCCTATCCTTGTCCGGTGAGAGCGCCGGAACGATTGAGTCGCTGCTCGATGGTCTCGTCACGCGGGAGGTATAGACGAGTCTCCGGCCAACGACGACACAGGCAACGTGCGTCCTTCCTTCGTTAACGTCCGCATGACGCCTTCGACCAGCCCGTATGAGCCAGTCAGCATCATGTCACCATGCGGCGCAGCCTGATAGTAGCCGAGCGGGGCGGCAATACGCCGGTTTGGACCGGTAACCGCCACAAACTGGATTGGTCCGGCTTCGGCGTAGTCTGGACTGAAAGCCGCGCCATGGCCTCCATGGGCTTTCACTTCGGCCTGCGTCAGCGATCCAGACTTCAAACGCTCCACCAGCTCGTGCAGCCATGCAGGCGTCACGCCTCCAGTGTGATGCTCAAATAACCCGTAAATGCTGCCGCCGCGCATCGCGACCGCGAAGGTGTGCAGGTTGCCTATGTTCACCAGGATTCCACCACGGTCCAGAACGTGCTCCGCGATGCGCGCGTCGCCCAGCGACCCAAGTACCGCCGCCGCGCCAGTATCCATGACGAAAGCGCCGGGCACATCGCGAGCGACCGTCTGCATACGAATCATGTATTCAGGCGGCTCGCGGTAGACCATGTTGGTGACGTCGCCACCGTTCTCCAGCAACGAGCTCAGAAACTCAGACCTGAACTCCCTGCCACCAGTGCCGGGCATATAGCCATGATCCTGCACGGCGATTGCGTAGATATCAGGAACAGGGATCTCGTGGGCTGAGAGTGACACGGCGAGCGCCTCGAGGTCGATGTCCCTCATCCAGATAACCTCAGCGTCCTGAGGCGGAGTTGACGTGACCTCGATGCCCAGCGTCCGCACGCGTTCGAGATCGTTGTGAACCGTCCGCGCCGCTTCTTCGCTCGACGAGACTGCGAGCCCTGCCGACAGGTGATCCTCAATTGCGTTGCCCGAGGCGCCGCCGCCCATCAGCGACCCGGACAGATGGATAGCCCGGCCGGCGGCAGTGGCCCTGCGAATCCGCGACGCCACAATCTGGGTTTGCGACGGCAGCACCATCTTGAAGCAGTTCTCGATCTCGCGATCGCTTTCGTACACCAGCACATCCTGGGTGCCGCCGCCGACGTCAACCGCGAGAATCCTCAATGGATTGAGAGAAATCATGTTAACGTTCCAACCTGTCGCTTCCGACGCTCAAGATAACATGCTCAACGGCCAGGGCTCTGGGGCAAGATCAGTCACGTACCGGTTAATATCATCGCAGGCAAGATCGGCATGTGGATCGGCGCAATCGAGTTCGACCAGGATGAGGTGTGGCCGGGTCAAAAATCGGATGGGCAGCGTCGATACCCCCAGTCCGTCTGACACAACCAGTACCGTGCCTTTCATCCAATGCCAGCCACGGTACACCGGTCCTTCTGGACGGTCGCGAGCGCCACGCAGCTTGCGTATCCACTTCGTCAAGGGCATCCGTCCCGAAGGCAAGATTCGGACCTGACCACCGTGCGTATGGCCGGCCAGCATGAGCCTCGCCCTCCCTTCCGGCAGATCGCGAACCGGAGCTGGCGCGTGCGAAAGAAACAGTAACGCGATCTCTCCACCGGGTAGCATTCCGAACGCCCCGTCAACGTCCGCGTGAAATGTGTGCGCGTCGTCGACGCCAACCACCCAGGCCGGTTGGCCACGCAACCCAAACTCCGACGCCTCGTTGTCGAGAATGATTACGCCCGCGCGCTCCTGCTCGGCCTGAATGCGAGCGAGCGTGCCAGGCACGCCGCGCCTGTCATGGTTACCCATTACGGCAAAAACCGGCACGCCGGAACCCCATGCATCATACAAACCGTCCGGTGAGGTGTCTTTGCCGCTGTCATAGAAATCGCCGGTCAGTGCGATGATGTCTGGCTCAAACTCCAGCGTTATGTTCCTGGCCGTGTGCAGGTGGTCACCTGTCATGCCCCAGGCGCCCAGATGGAAATCAGACAGATGAGCTATCCGCACACCTCGCCAGATTGGCGGCAATCCGGGCAGCGCAACCTTCAACCGGGTTACCCGCAGCCAGTGTGGAGCGATGCGGATCATATATATAGCGAGGCTGACCGCGGAGACGAATGCAGCCAGTAATATCCTTCGAACCAACAGTCCTCATTTCAACAGCCGCATCCGGTCATCATGCCGGTTGCAAGGATAGCCAAGGCTGGCAGTCAAGCGGCGGAAAACGGTCTATCAGTCATGATAGGCTTTGCGCGCGATAGCGTCATTCGTCACCAACCCGGAGAAGCGAACAGCATGGACAACAAGCCTCGACGGCGGAGCAGCCGCCAGGATCCCCGACGTCGTTCTAATCGTCAAAATACCGCCGCCACGACGGGGTCAGTGACGAGCCGCCGGCCTCAGAAGGGCAGTCAGCCTCAGGGATCCAACCGGCGGCGCAGCTACACCATGTTCGGTGGCGTTGCGGCGGCCGCGATTATCCTGGCATTAATCCTGATTTTCATGATGTAGCTCGTCACGGAGGCAGTACCGGCCCGTAAGGCATCACCGCCTTCGGTCGATGTCTCATTTCCCGGCAATGCTTGCAGCCGGTAACCTATACTGAATCTGCCTCATTGAAACGACCCAGGTGAACGTCCGGAACAGCAGTTCACTCCAGCGACAGGACCAGCATGTGACCGCGATAACCGCCGCCATGGAGGACTACCTTAAGGTCATCTATGGCCTGGACGAGCGTGGCAACAGGATCACAACCCAGGCGATCGCCGAACGGCTGGACGTCGCTGCGCCATCGGTCACCGGGATGCTCAAGCGGCTGGCGGACATCAATCTCATCGAGCACGAACGCTACCGCAGCATTGAGCTCACCGATGCCGGCCGCAAGGTGGCGCTTGAGGTTGTGCGCCACCACCGCCTGCTCGAGCTGTATCTGGCTGAGGCTCTCGGCTACTCCTGGGACGAAGTGCACGATGAGGCGGATCGCCTGGAACATCTGATCTCTGAGGAGTTCGAGCGGCGTATTGACGCCGCGCTGGGACATCCGACGTTCGATCCGCATGGTGATCCAATCCCGACAATCGCGGGCGACGTCTCAGCGGTCCCGGAAGACCGGCTTTCCACCCTCGAGCCAGGCGATAGCGCGACCGTGGTTCGAGTGTCCGATAAGGATGCCGAGAAGCTGCGCTACCTCGGTTCGCTCGGCCTGTATCCCGAAGCGGATGTCACGGTTATCGAGCGCATGCCCTTTAACGGGCCCCTCCGCGTGCGCGTCGGTGATGACGAGCATGTCGTCGGCCTTGAGCTGGCTGCCTCCGTCCATGTTCATTCGACGGCCGCCGACGGCGAATCATCGAACCAGGTGTGACCCAGGGGTTGCGCGTCTGGAGATGTGTACGTACAATCGCATATCGGCCCGACATGCGCAGCCCCGAAGGGACCACTCGTTGGCAGTAACTCACGAACCGGTTGCGAACACGGCCATTTGGCGCGAGCCAGCCATTCTCACTCCTGAACAGCTCGCGATCACTGACTGGCCGTTGCTAAGCACGGTTCTGCACGCTCGTGGCATTACGACTACCGAGGAGGCAACGCGGTTCATCGGCGCGGCCAGCGTTCCCTTCGCCGACCCGTTTCTGCTGCCCGATCTCCAGAAGGCGGTCACTCTGGTCCAATCCGCTCTGAGTGCCGGCGCGCCTATTGGTGTTTTCGGCGACTATGACGTGGACGGTCTCACCTCAACGGCAATGCTCTGCCGCGTGTTGACACGCCTTGGAGCAACGGTCATCCCCGAAATACCGGACAGAATGCGACGGATACGGGTTAAACACGCCGGCCGTCGACCGCTTTGTAGACGCCGGGGTGAAGCTGATGATCG
>JACCZH010000414.1 GCA_013696045.1 Chloroflexia bacterium | reverse complement strand
AGATCATCCCCTCACGCGAAGAGGGCTACACTCCGGCCAATATCACCGAAGAGAACTCTCCTGTCGTCAAGGCCATGCAGGAGAGCGTGCGCGAGGTCACAGGTGCCGAGCCGGAGTTCTTCGCCACCTGGGCCGGCGCAACCGATGGCCGCCTCTACCGTTTCGCCGGCATCGACACCGTCGGCTACGGACCCAGCGGTGAAGGAGCCCACGGCGCGAACGAGGCAGTCTACGTTGATGACCTTGTCACCCAGGCTCAGGTCTTCGCCGCGACGGCCCGGCAACTCCTGAAATAACCCGTGGATATCGTGAAAATACCTGTTGTGCTGCGGTAGGATTCACGATAGAATTAGGATCGAAGTAGAACATATTTTCTAGTCTTGTTCGGTCGTGAGGGAACGGTAGGCACATGAGTACTGATCGAGAAAAAGCGGTCGATGTAGCGATCTCAACGATCGAGCGCCAGTTTGGCAAAGGCTCCATCATGAAGCTGGGCGAGGCGTCGCGGGTGCATGTTGAAGCGATCCCGACCGGCACGATCGCTCTGGATCTAGCCCTGGGTGTTGGCGGCATCCCGCGTGGCCGTGTCACCGAGATCTACGGCCCAGAGTCCAGCGGCAAGACCACTCTGGCACAACACATCATCGCAGAGGCCCAGAAGCTCGGAGGCATCGCGGCCTACATCGACGCCGAGCACGCCTTCGATCCACTCTATGCTGAGAAGTGCGGCGTCAACCTGGATGAGCTGCTGATCTCCCAGCCAGACACCGGCGAGCAGGCACTCGAGATCGCCGAGACACTGGTCCGTTCCGGCGCGATCGACATTGTCGTGGTTGACTCGGTCGCCGCGCTCGTGCCACGGGCTGAGATTGAGGGCGACATGGGCGACACGCACGTCGGGCTCCAGGCTCGATTGATGAGCCAGGCACTGCGCAAGCTCACCGGCGCGATCTCCAAGTCACGCACCTCGGTTATTTTTATCAACCAGCTACGCATGAAGATTGGCGTCATGTTCGGCAGCCCGGAGACAACCTCCGGCGGTCAGGCGCTCAAGTTCTACAGCTCGGTTCGCATGGACATCCGCCGCATCGAGCAGATCAAGCGCGGAACCGACACCGTCGGCAACCGCGTGCGGGTCAAGGTGGTCAAGAACAAGGTCGCCCCGCCATTCCGCCAGGCGGAGTTCGACATCATGTACAACGAAGGCATCTCCAAGGCCGGCAGCATCCTCGATGTTGGGGTCGACCTTGGAATCGTCAAGAAGAGCGGCGCATGGTTCTACCTCGACGAGGAGCGTCTCGGACAGGGCCGTGAGAACGCCAAGCAGTTCCTGAATGCCAACGTAGACCTCATGAACGGCATCGACGAGCGCATCCGCAGCATCTCGCCCGAGCTCAACGGCCACAAGCCCGCGGCGGAGATCCCAGCCGACGAAGACGGAGTGCTTGAGGAAGAGATTCACTAGCGTCGCAGTGCCCGGATCGACGACAGTATCTATACGACAGGATGCACGAAATGGTCCATGAATCTGAAATTATCCACGTTGATCCGGGCACTGATCTCGATCGTCTTCTAGAGGATGTCGGAAGCAGCGCGATAGTGCTGGAGCGCCGAGGAGTCCGCTATCGTCTCCAACGCGAATCTCTCGCCATCGCCAATGAAAACGATATCTGGGCTAACTACGATCCAGAACGGGCACGAGCCGCAATCCGGAAGGCGGCTGGTGCCTGGAGTGACCTCGACACAGACGCGATGAAGGAATCGATCTACCGCGCTCGCGACGAAGGTTCCCGTCCACCGGATCGTCCATCAGCTATCTCGTCGATAGCGACTGGTTAATTGACACGCTACGTGGAGTCCCCAACGCCATTCAGGTCTTGGACGAGCGTAGCGTTTATGGCCTGTCGTTTAGCCTCATCACCTTGGGAGAAGTCTACGAAGGCATATACGACCAGTCTGATTCAGAGGCGCGCATGACCGACCTCAGAACTCTTCTTAAGGGACACACAATTCTCAGACTATCGGATCCGATCGTAGAAGTCTTTGCCCGCACGCGTTCCACATTGCGTCGAAACGGGCAACTCATCCCCGACATGGATCTCCTGATTGCGTCCACGGCGATCGTGCATGATTTGACCCTTATGACCCGCAACCAGCGGCACTTCAGCCATATTACTGATCTGAAACTCTATTCTGCTGAAGACGACGCTTAGGCCGGATACACAACACCAGCACGGTTCGATTCCAGAGCCCACTCGGCGATCTCGCCGCAGGTCGCGAACCAGACTCCGGAGGTTTCGCGCAACGATTGCAGTAGATCCTCGACTGGGTGAATCCTGACGCCACGGCCGGAACCCCAGTCGCCACGGGGCGAGATGGTTAGCGTGAAGAGTCCGCCGGCCTTGTGAACCGCGCTCAACTCCTCGCGCCAGGCTGCGCTGACAACCGCAGGCATGCGGTGTTGTTCGTAATAGGGACGGTCGCTGGCAGTCGCGAAGTGCGGCAGTTCCACCAGACGCTGCCCATGATTGTTCTCGACGACGTAGGGAATGTCATCGTCGCAGAAGCTGCTGTCATAGCGGTAACCTCGCTCCACCAGGATCGAGCGTGTCTCGTTGGATAGCAGGCTGCCCGGTATGGCGAGCCGCTGTCCGGGATCATTGACACCCGGCATCGCGGACGGGCCACGCCAGCCGGCAGGCTTGTAGCCGAATGCACGCTCAAATGCCGCTTCGCTCTTCTCGAGCACCGCTCGCTGCTCATCGGCGGGGAGGGCGCTGAAGTTCTCGTTTGCGTATCCGCGCCCGGCCAGCTCGTGTCCTGCGCTGGCGATGGCTTCCATCACCTCAGGATATCGAGCGCTATCCCAGCCTGGCACAAAAAACGTGGCTCTGATCTCATACCGTCTGAATACGTCCAGCAAGCGATACACGCCGACCTGAGCGCCGTAGCGCCCGTATGCGTAGCGGCCCCATAGCGGCTCGCCTGGCAACAATGGCTGCTCGAAACTCTCGCCGTCGAAGTTCACCGTGATCGCGGCGGCGGATTGATAGCCGTCCGGCCAAACGCTCATGCCCGCCCTCCGATCCAGGTAGAGTGATTCATGTGCCCGTTCTCTGGCTCTAGACACCAACGAGCCAGTTCATCCACCCGCGTGAAATGCACGTCAGGAAAACTTTTGATATACGCTAGCAGCCGGTCGATCACCCTGGCGCGGGATGGGATGCCTGAGCCAAAGCCGGCACGTGGATGAAACGTCAGCATGAAATAGCCACTGTCGTTGTAGATCGAATCGAACTCGGCCTTCCACAGCTCCAGCATCTCCCTCGGCGTCACACCGCCATTGACGTAGAGTGGCGCATCGTCCAGGCTGGACGTGTTGTTCGGTAGCTCGACCATCTCGGTAGATTTGCGCGTCTCAACAATCGCTGGATAGGGTTGGTCGTAGTCCTTGTCACTGCTGTCGTAGACGTAGCCAAGCTCTTGCAAGACGGCCAGCGTACGTGAGCTCTTCTTGCCGCCGGGACTACGCCAGCCAACCGGCGATGTTCCCGCGAGGTCGGTCAGAATATCATGCGACCTGCGCAGCAGGCGTTCCTCCTCATCGAGCTCCAGATCAAAGCTCTCGTGCAGGTAACCGTGCGCTCCGATCTCATGGCCGGCATCAATGATCGCTCGCACCGTGTCAGGATTCTGTTCAGCGTCGTAACCAGGCACGAAGAACGTCGCGGGGATACCGTGCCGTTCAAAGATGTCCAGCATCCTCGGAATACCACGCCGGGCAGAATACCCGCCGGCCGAGCGGATTCCGACTGGTTCGAGTCCCTGACCAACCTCGTTCCCGGTGCCGTCAAAGTCCACAGTGAAGGCCGCTACGCACCGCGCGCCGTTCGGCCAGCGTACCGTCATCCTTCACACCTCCCCAGCATCGCGATTCACGCCCTGTCAGCCTCCAACATGGTAGCATCCAAACGATAATCGTCAGACATCATCTCCGCACCGTTGGCATCAGGAGGTCACCATGCAGCGGGACGAAGCATTAACAATCCTCGCCAAACACCACGGCGAAATTGAAGAGCTAGGTGTGAAGTCACTGGCGCTCTTCGGTTCCGTCGCCCGTAACGAGGCTGGCCTGGAAAGCGATGTCGATATTCTCGTTGAGTTTCAAGACCGCTTCATCGGCCTCGTCGCGTTTGTGCGTCTCCAACAATACCTTGAGACGATTCTCAGCCAGCCGGTCGACCTTGTAACGCACCGCTCCATCAAGCCTCAACTTCGAGACCGTATCC
>JACCZH010000396.1 GCA_013696045.1 Chloroflexia bacterium | reverse complement strand
CTCGAAAGAAGAGCAGGGCTCTGACGCATTTCGAGGAAACCGTGACTCGGCCGCCTTCTCGTCTGTAACACCTCAACTTGACCGAACGCTGCACCACTTCACTTTCATTCAGGTGGATGGTCAGTGGTATATCAGCGCCATGACCGGCGAGGGTTCAGGCTAAAACCTCTCGCTGCCATATTTGACCCATATCTCCGAACGCCTGGAAAGGTTTCAGCGGGGCGGTCTCTTCGGGTTGGAATGAACGCTATTCTGAGAACAGGAGTTGATGCCGGCGTACACGCATTGGGAGGTGATCCGATGACGAGCCAGGAGACGGTGGTTGCGGAACAGCACGGATTACCGGCCGGTTACGCGCTGGCCGGGGCCGTTGGCATCGTGCCCAGGTGAGCTCGCGATGATCGGGAGAATCAAGAGCCACTGGGAGAATGTCAGCGATAGTCTCTGGTTTGTGCCGGGCTGGTGCATCCTGTTTCTGACCGGGCTGGCGTTCGTCATGCCGGAAGTGGATGCGCGGCTTGACGACCGTGACTTCAGCGGAATCTTTCCCGGTGACGCAAACGCGGCGCAGACCATCCTTCAAGTGGTGGCCGGCTCGCTCATTACCGTTGTTTCGCTGGTGTTCTCGATTACGATCCTCGTGTTGCAGCAGGCATCGCAACAATACACCCCCCGGCTAATCGGGAACTTCATGGCTTTTCGCGGGGTGCAGGTCGTGTTGGGCATTTTCCTGGGCACGTTCCTGTATGCCCTGTTGATTCTGCGCTTTGTCCGGCAGGATGGCGATGGTTCCGCCGAATACGTTCCCGAGCTGTCGGTCACTGGAGCGCTCGTTCTGTCGGGGCTCTGCAGTGGGTTGTTGGTGTATTTCCTGCATCACACCGCGGTGTCGATTGAAGTTCCGGCCGTTACCCACCGGGTAGCACAGCAACTGCACGATTCGATTGAGAGTCATTATCCGGAGAGCGGCACGGCGGTTGAGGGCGACGATGATCTGGAAGCCTTTCGCGCTCGCCATCCGGACAGTGTGCCGGTGGAGATACGGGCCGTCCATTCCGGTTTCGTGCGGCGGGTTGACGAGCAGAGCATTATCGAGGCCGCCGGCAACGCGGAGTGGGTGGCAATTCGCACACGGGTCGGGTCCTACATCCACCACGGTGATCTGTTGATCGAGATCGGCGGTCTGGTTGGGCTTGACGATGAGCGGGTGGAGCGGCTGCGCGCAGGGATCGCCCTGGATATCGAACGTTCGCTGCATCAGGACCCACTGTTCGGCATCCGCCAGCTGGTGGATATCGCTCTCAGGGCGCTCTCGCCCGCCATGAACGATCCGACGACGGCCGAGTATGTTCTCTCGCAGCTGGGCGATCTGCTGATAGCTCTTGGCCGGCAGTCCTATTCCAGCCGCATTCGTCTAGTGAACCAGAGGGAAGACGACGGTCAGATCGAGCTCTGGGCAGATCGGGCCATGTTTAGCGATTTTGTCGATGCTGCCTTCTCGCAGATCCGCAGAATGGCTGAAGATGGTAAGCCGCACGTCACGGCCCATCTGCTCACCGTCATCGCGGCGGTCGGCCGCAACCTGAACGCATCCCACCGGCTGGGCGCGCTACGCCATCAGGTGGCAGAAATCATCCTCGCGATTGATGAGAACGACCTCAGCCCGACCGACCGGGAAACTCTGCGCGAGAAGGCCAACGCAGTGCTGGATGGGATGACGACTCCCCAGGATCGGGTCGTCGCCGGCACACATCAGGCTGATCATGGTTCTTCGCTGGCAACCTGACCGGCTGCTACTCTACCAGGTAGACGGCTGGGCGATCGATCTGTATATACGACCGGTATTCGATGTTGAAGACAGCGCTGCCGCCCATTGTAAGGCGTCCAACGATAACTTGCAGGCCATTCGATCCGGGGGTTCCCTGAAGGGTCACATGTGCGAGAGGCGCGTAGAGCACACCCTCAAACTTTGCCACCGCGTTACCACTGCTGGTGAATGGCTTGTTGTTGCCGATCCAGAACACCATGCCACATGTTGCGCCAGCATATGGCGCGGCTGCCGGATCGCAGGCGCCGGTCGCAGGCAAGGGGTCTGGTACCGGATTTAAGGCCGGGTATGACGTTGATATCTCCATCTTGCCATTGCCAAGGTCTATGCTGGCGGTGGAACCTGCCGCGATGTAGATCAGGACACCTCAACCCACTGGCGATGAACACTGGGGACTGCTGAAACTGTGTGGGACCTTGTTTGTCAATGTTGAGTTGGTGTTTTGAAAGCTGATAGTGGTGTTGCCGTCCAGATAATACAAGCCTGGTTTCATGCAGACAGTATTTTTCACAGTAAACGATTTGCTCGTGTAGCGGCCCGGCTCAATAACGCAGACATCGTCAGATAGACAGGTGGGGACGGCTCTCGACGTGGCTGGTACTGGCGGCGGTGTTGCCCCAGCCAAGGGGTCGGAAGCTGCTGCTTCCCCCTCGTTAATCCCGTCCGGCGGGATCGGCCACGAGTTCTCTGCAATGGCGCCAACTGCGTCGATCGCCCCACCAACTGAGAAGATGCTGGAGGCGCCGCTATTGGTGATATTACAGTTCGAGATCGCACTACCCTCACCGGCAATGTTGATTTTGATGCCGCCATTCAACTCGATACCGGGGCAGTTGAGAGCAACAAGCGCATAGGGTTTTGGAACGCTGTCGAGCCCCGCCACAGCAGTATTAGTTACCTGCCAGTTCCCGCCATAGATAGCGCCCAGAAAGTATTTTTGCACATTTTTGGTGATCGTGACCCGGACGAACTTATCTCCAGTACGCGGACCACTTCCAGTCACAGGCCATTCAACGATAACATCGGTCTGACCTACTCCGGCATTTGGCGCGCCATAGATCCGGCCAGCCGTTTGCACCTCGGAAAAGGTAGCCAATGGACGGTCAAGTATTGTTTTGGCGGCGCTCAATGCCGCGGAATCGACCGCGGCCTGATTCTGCCGGCGCTCGGCCAGCAGGAAGCCAACGTCAACCGCCAGCGCCACGACACCGATGAGCACGAGGGCGCCGGCCGCAAACAGGATCATCACTTGTCCACGCAGAGATTGACGGTCGCATCGCTTGTCCATCTTGCCACTCTCCATAGGGGTTTTCTGCATCCGGTGCAGACGACACCATGCCCTCCGGCTATGCCGGCTAGCGGTTTCAGTGTAGAGAGTGGCCAGGGACGCAGACATCGGTCAAACGTCCTAACCTTGCTGAGTACGGAGTTCCCGATGTGGACGGCGGACCGGAACGGGAGCGCAGCAGTCCCGCAAGCGGCGCACCGCTGAAGACCATCATGGCTGTGCACTGTAGGACCTCACCGGTCTCACGCGCCTGGATTGCCGGTGAGTTTGGCAAGGGTGCGCACGCCTCGCGTGATCCAGCGGAGCGCAATATCTCTATCGACCAGGTACACGGAACTTCTCTTGATGCTCCATTTCCGAACCTTGAGCGTCAAGGGGGTATCTTGATCCCAGCGGGCATGATTAAGATGATTTGCTACTGGGATTAGCAGGGGCATGCAATGATATGCAAGACTAGTCGAACAACAAGCAGACAGGCGCCTCCGGTCAATCATGTTGAGATTCCGAAGTCACCGGAGACGGATAAACGCTGGTTGCCGTGGTCGGAGGATGAAACGTATTCGCCCCTGCAACGGCCCCAGACATCTCCTCCCCGGGGGCTCCTGGGGCAATCCGGATAGCAGCCATCCCAGCCACAGCCGCGCGTCAAGAAGGCGTAGCGGCTTTTTCAGGCTACCCTTTACGTCTGCCGCTGCTCCCACATCTGTTTGGTGAGCGCCGCTTGCCCGAGGTGTTCGCAGCTGTGCTCGATGGAGTGCAGAAGCCACCAGCTGCCGGTGTGGCTGCGAGTCGTCCGGGTGATCTCTTGCCCGAGGCGCTCTGCCGTGAGCGCGTCGAGATACCCATTGCCATCACTCTCGGTCTGGTCGATGAGCGCCAGGAGCTCGCCGGCGCTGGACGCGTTGACTTGGAATTTGGCGTCACGGTCGCGATCAATCTCAGCGTCCACTGAGGTGGCCAGCAGGAAGCGCTCTGCGTCCAGCGCGTGCGAGATCAACACCGCAATCGAGTTAGTCTCGTCGCCTGGCTTCCAATTAAGGGCGTCAGCGCTGAGCCCAGTGACAATATCGCGCCAACCCGCGTGTTGAGTCTGGAGAATCTGGCGAATTGATTCGCGGACGGCGGCAACCGGATCACTCATAACATGGCTCCTTCAATGGCTTGAGACTGTTACTCTTCTTCGTCGCCAACCAGCAGCTTGCGATAGCTATCGTAGCGGGCCGGATGGATCTCGCCGGCTTCCACGGCGGCCAGCACCGCGCAATCGGGCTCGTCGAGATGGCGACAGTCGCCATAGTAACACGAGCCAATGTGCGGCCGGAACTCCGGGAAGAGCTCGTCCAGATTCTCGAAATCAATGCCCCACAAACCCAACGCCCGCATGCCGGGAGTATCAGCCACGAAGGTGTTGCGGTCGAGCTGGAACAGGGTAGTCCAGGTGGTGGTGTGCTTGCCCTTGCCCGTCGCCGCGCTGATATCACCAATGCGTTCTTCTGAATCAGGAATGATGCGGTTGAGCAGGCTCGATTTGCCAACGCCCGACGAGCCGGCGAAGGCGCTGATCTTGCCAGTCAGCAGCGCTCTCAGCTCGTCGACGCCCACGCCGGTATGGGCGCTGGTGGGCACGATCGGATAGCCAGCCATCTTGTAGGGCTCGAAAACCCTGTCCACCTCCGGCAGATCCACCAGATCGACTTTGTTGACGCATAGAATCGCGTGGATGCCGCGCGCCTCGGCCAGCAGCAACAGGCGGTCGATCATCCTGGGGTGCGGCTCGGGATCGCGAATGGCGACCACGGCGATGAGCTGATCTGGATTGGCCAGGAT
>JACCZH010000536.1 GCA_013696045.1 Chloroflexia bacterium | reverse complement strand
CTATGGAAACGGTCGTCGTTCCTCATTGTCCCGAGGACAAGGGCGCGCTGCGCGTTGCGCTCGCCCGGCTCGCTTAACAGGACCCGCTCATCAACGTGCGGCAGGACGACAGTAGGCAAGAGATATTCGTCTCGCTCTACGGTGAGGTGCAGAAAGAGGTCATCGGGGCAACGCTGGCGGACGAATTCGGCGTTGACGCCGGATTCCGCGAAACCACGACGATCTGCATCGAACGGCCCATCGGCGCCGGTGCGGCCGTTGAGTTCAACGGCAAAGGATCTAACCCATTCCTAGCAACCGTTGGGCTGCGCATCGAGCCCGCGCCAGTCGACAGCGGCGTGGAGTTCAGGCTGGGGGTCGAGCTGCACGGGACGATGCCGCTCTCGTTCTTTACTGCAGTCGAGGAAGTCGTACATGACACACTGCGCCAGGGAGTCTATGGCTGGCAGGTAACAGACTGCACGGTCACCATGACGCATTCCGGCTATTCGGCAAAGCAGAGCAGCGCCCATGGCGTCTTCGACAAAAGCATGTCGAGCACCGCACGCGACTTCCGCCAGCTCACACCGCTGGTCCTGATGGACGCGTTGCAGCAAGCAGGAACCACCGTCTACGAGCCGGTGCACCACTTCAACCTCGAGCTCCCGGCCGACACGCTCGGACCGGTATTGCCCGTGCTGGCAAGGTTGGGCGCGATCCCGGACACTCAGGAATTGCGGGGTTCGTCATACATGCTGGAGGGTGCGATTCCAGCAGTTCGGGTGCACGGGCTACAGCAACAGCTACCGGCGCTGACTCGCGGCGAGGGCGTGCTGGAATGCAGCTACGATCGCTACCAACCGGTCCACGGCACGATTCCGGCCCGGCCGCGCTCGGACCACAATCCGCTTAACCGCAAGGAATATCTGCTGCACGTGTTGCGGCGGGTCTGAAGGAGATCAGGTCTTGAAGAATTACGAGCCAGTCATGAGTTTTGGACAGGAGACCGCCGAGACGTACGACGATGAACTACGTGGGGATGAGGCCGCAGCCGTCGAGTTCCTGAAGGAGCTGGCGAATGGTGGACCGGCGCTGGAGCTCGCGATCGGTACGGGCCGAATCGCCCTGCCTCTTGCGGCTCTGGGTGTCCGCGTGGACGGCATCGACATCTCACCCGCTATGGTGGCCAGGTTGCGCGCCAAGCAAGGCGGGGACCAGATCTCTGTCACGATGGGGGACTTCTCCGAGGTTCCCGTCGACGGCGCCTATCGTCTGATCTATGTGGTGTACAACACGCTATTCAACTTGCTGACACAGGAAGAACAGGTGCGCTGCTTCGAAAATGTCGCCGCCCATCTCACCGACGACGGCTCGTTCGTCGTGGAAGCGTTCGTTCCGGCCTATCTCTACCGGTTACGCGACGACCAGTACGTGGACGCGGAAGCCATCGGCGTCGACCAGGTCAAACTAGATGTGGGCCGCCACGATCCTGTGCTGCAGATGCTGGACGAGAGCCACATACTCCTCACCCACGAGGGTGTGCGTCTGAGCCCGATCGTCTGCCGCTACGCATGGCCGAGCGAACTCGATCTCATGGCGCGCATCGGCGGGTTGCGCCTGAAGGAGCGCTGGGCTGGCTGGAACCGGGATCCGTTCAACTCCACCAGCAGGACACACATCTCCATTTATGGACGCTGAGTGGGCATCCGGGCTGCGCTTCGACGAAGGTGCGGATTCGCTCCAGGAAAGGGATCAACATGAGTGTTGGCAAAATGCATGCCGACGAAGTGGATACCGACGTATCTCTCGTGCGACGGTTACTCGCGGCACAGTTCCCGCAGTGGGCGGACCTTTCCATCGAGCCGGTCCGCTCTGCCGGGACCGACAACGCGATCTACCGGCTCGGAGACGACATGGCAGTACGAATGCCCCGCATCCAGTGGGCGATGAGGCAAGTGGACAAGGAACAGGAGTGGCTTCCCAGATTTGCCCCGCACCTGCCGCTTGCCATCCCTGTCACGCTAGCAGTGGGGACACCCGGCGAGGGCTACCCCTGGAACTGGTCCGTCTGCCGGTGGCTTGAAGGCGAAAACGCGACGATCGAGCGCATCGCCGATCCATGCCGGGCGGCGACAGACCTGGCGCAATTTATAGTCGCCCTCCAGAAGATCGACACCACCGGTGGGCCGCTCGCTGTGAACCACAATTTACGCGGCGCTCCTCTGACGACGCGAGACACCGCCACTCGCGAGGCAATTGCGGCCCTGCATGGCTTGATCGACACCGATACAGCAACGGCGGTCTGGGAGACCGCGCTTCGGGCACCCGAATGGGACCGAGCGCCTGTCTGGTTTCATGGAGACGTGCTACCTGGGAACCTGTTGTTCGAACGAGGCCGCCTGAGCGCCGTCATCGACTTCGGAGGACTGGGAGTGGGGGACCCCGCCCCGGACCTGATGATCGCGTGGGGCCTGTTCTCCGGCGAGAGCCGGGACGAGTTCCGCGCAGCGCTCGCGGTCGATGACGCGACCTGGGCGCGAGGCCGGGGCCACGCACTGTCCCAGGCGCTGATCTTCGTCCCGTACTACCTGGAAACCAACCCCGTTGGAGTAGCCAACGCCCGACACGCGATCGATGAAGTCCTCGCCGATTACAGGGACAATGTATGACGATACAGATTCGTGAATACACCGACACCG
>JACCZH010000534.1 GCA_013696045.1 Chloroflexia bacterium | reverse complement strand
AACAACGCATGTCCCATGTGCAGCTCGCCGGTCACATTCGGCGGCGGCATCACAATGACGAACGGTTCTTTGCCACCGTCCTCGCTTGGCTTGAAATACTGCTTCGATTGCCAGTACTGGTACCACTTCTCTTCGACCGCCTGCGGTTCATATGCCTTGCCAAGACTGCTATGGTGTTTCTCAATTGATGATGACATTGTTATCCTGCCTCGCCTCGTGCTAAACGATCGAAATGCCGTCCCCAAGATACAAGAAACCCGTCCGATATGGACGGGTAGCTACGCGAATCCATGCGCCACAAAACGTATGGGCGGCCGATCAATGATCCTGGATTCCACGCACCTCGAAAACCGCTACATCGCGCGCGCATCGAAGGACGCCGTATGGAGCTCGCTTCCTTCGCATGAGCACGCCTGCCTCCAGAAATAACTATGAAATAGCCGAGGATAGCCCTTCCGCCATCAGCACTTTGTATCTCGAAGATTACCATCGAGCGCAAGCCTCCGCCAATCGGCCGAAATTGGCGTGTCCATGCCATGGACCACCTGTTAGAATATCAAAGGCGAATGTTTGTTCTATACGTATAGCGCATTGACTGCATGGCACACTTAGCCTTGGAAATGCAGGAAGATGGAGCACAATGTCAACCGATACAATCATCGTCCGCGGGGCGCGGGAACACAACCTCAAAAACATCGATATCGAGATTCCACGCGACAAGCTCGTGGTGATCACCGGCTTGTCGGGGTCTGGCAAATCCTCCCTGGCCTTCGACACCATTTATGCTGAGGGCCAGAGGCGCTACGTCGAATCTCTGTCGGCCTATGCTCGCCAGTTCCTTGGACAGCTCGAGAAGCCGGACGTCGACCAGATTGAGGGACTGTCACCCGCCATCGCCATCGATCAGAAGGGCTCTAGCCGCAACCCGCGCTCGACCGTCGGCACCGTGACCGAGATTTACGATCACATGCGGCTGCTCTGGGCACGGGTTGGCCACCCGCATTGCCCAAAATGTGGACGCGAGATCAGCCGGCAATCACCACAGCAGATGGCCGAGCAGATCTTGAATATGGAAGATGGAACCCGTGTTCTCATTCTCGGCCCGGTCATCCGCGACCGCAAGGGTGAGCACAAGGGTATCTTTGACCAAATTCGGAGAGAAGGGTTCGTCCGGGTTCGAGTGAACGGCGAGATCACCGATCTTGACGAGGAACCGACGCTTGGTAAGTACAAGCGCCATACCATTGAAGTCGTCGTCGACCGTCTCGTCATTCGCAACGAAACTGAAGACGATGCTCACGCACTCCGGATTCGTCTTCTCGACTCACTCGAAACCGCTCTGAAAATGGGCAAGGGGTTCGTTACCGTCTCACAAGTCGACGGAGAAGAGCTGAGCTTCTCTGAATTTTTCGCCTGCCCAGTCTGCAACATTTCGATCCCCGAGATCGAGCCTCGGTCTTTCTCGTTCAACAGCCCGCATGGCGCTTGCCCATCATGTCACGGTCTGGGCGTCTCGATGGAGTTCGACGAAGACCTCGTCGTACCGGACCGCAGCTTGAGCATGGCGGACGGCGCAATCGCCCCGTGGTCACGATCTGGCCGGGAGACCACCCGCTGGTACGAGGCGATTCTGGAAGCGGTGGCAGAGCGTCACGATATTTCAATGACGACACCGTGGTCCGAGCTGGAGGATGAACAGCATAAGGTGATCCTGCACGGGGCGAAAGACGCACCGGTCACGGTCAAGTACATCTCAAAAAAAGGACGTAAACGTCAGTACAACGTTAAGTATGAGGGCGTTGTCCCTTCGCTAGCCCGCCGGATGCGGGAGACCTCGTCCGACTATATTCGTGATGAATTGAGCCAGTATATGGCCGCCAGGCCGTGCCCGGACTGTAAAGGGCAACGTCTGCGCCCGGAGGTCCTTGCGGTAACGGTCAACAGCCGCTCAATTATTGACATCACCCGCATGAGCATCGCGGAAACACTTGGATTCTTCAGCGTGCTGGCCGAGAACACTCTCAGTGACCGCGAGCGGTTGATCGCGCGCCAGATCTTGAAGGAGATTACCGAGCGGCTGGGTTTCCTGAACGATGTCGGTCTCGATTACCTCACCCTTGACCGCTCCGCAACAACACTATCCGGCGGCGAAGCCCAGCGCATCAGGTTGGCGACGCAAATTGGGAGCCGGCTCATGGGTGTGTTGTACGTGCTCGACGAGCCGTCGATCGGACTCCATCATCGCGACAACGCGCGTCTTATACAGACGCTCGAACGCTTGCGCGACCTCGGCAACACAGTCATCGTCGTCGAGCATGACGAGGAAACGATGCGCGCGGCGGACTGGGTTATCGACATTGGTCCAGGCGCGGGTGAATACGGTGGTTATGTGGTCGCTGAAGGAAAATTCGACGACATCCTGCGCACCAAGGAGTCGATTACCGGCCAGTATCTAAGCGGCGTGCGAAAGATCCCGGTTCCGATCACGCGTCGAGAGGGCAACGGGAACGCGCTCGTCCTGAAGGGCGCACGTGGCAACAACCTGCATGACATCGACGTCGAGTTCCCACTCGGCACATTTATCTGTGTCACCGGTGTTTCAGGCTCTGGCAAGAGCACGTTGATAACCGACACGCTCTACCGGCGCACCGCGCAGTCTCTCTATCGCGCCAAGGACCGGCCGGAACCTCACGATGCGCTTCTCGGTCTTGAGCACATTGACAAGGTCATCGAAATTGACCAGAGTCCAATAGGCCGCACTCCGCGTTCCAATCCAGCCACGTACACCGGCGCATTCACATACATCCGCGAGCTCTTCGCGTCTATGCCCGAAGCCAAGACGCGCGGTTACAAGCCAGGCCGATTCTCCTTCAACGTCAAAGGTGGACGCTGTGAGGCTTGCACAGGTGACGGTATCATCAAGATCGAAATGCAGTTTCTGCCGGATGTGTATGTTCCCTGCGAGGTGTGCGGCGGAAAACGGTACAACGACGAAGCGCTTGAGGTGAAGTTCCGTGGAAAGTCGATTGCCGATGTCCTCGACATGACGGTCGAGGAAGCGCTGGGTCTTTTCGAGAACATTCCGCGGATTCAACGGAAGTTTGAGACGTTGTTCGATGTGGGTCTCGGCTACATCAGGCTCGGACAACCCGCCACTCAGCTCTCTGGCGGCGAGGCCCAGCGCGTCAAGCTTTCAACCGAGCTCAGCCGCAGGGCGACCGGCAAGACGCTTTATATACTGGATGAACCGACCACTGGGCTGCACTTCGCCGACATCGAGAAACTGCTAGGGGTTCTGCAACGGTTGACGGATGCTGGCAATACGATTCTGGTTATCGAGCACAACCTCGACGTGATCAAGGCGGCCGATTGGTTGATCGACCTGGGTCCAGAGGGTGGCGATCGTGGCGGTCGCGTGGTCGCATCCGGCACACCTGAGCAAGTGGCAAAGGTCAGCAGTTCCTATACAGGACAGGCGCTCAAGTCGTCAGAACGCGAACTGGCATTGGTCGCAGATTAGCCCACCGGCCGTTTGCCGCCCCCGGGCCATGTTTGGCCAATAACGCGACACGCTGCTATCATTCACGCGGCGGCGCACATACGGCATTTTACGATCGTTGGTTGTTAAGCAATTCTTCACACTGGTGATGAGCATGTTGGCACAAACGGAGCCTTCCCAACGAAGCCATACCCAAAGCCCGGTTCTAGTGCTGAATCAGAACTACGAACCGATAAATGTCTGTACCCTTCGACGTGCCCTGGTCCTCGTATTCTGCGACAAAGCTGAGATCATCGAAGCGTACGGTTCACCGGTTTACTCTCAGTGTTTCTCCTACGAGGCGCCATCGGTTATCCGGCTTTTTCAACTCATTCGCCGCCCGCGGCCGCGAGTCAAATTGACGCGGCGTGAAGTCTTTATCCGGGACCGCTACACTTGCCAGTATTGCGGCGGCGCCAATGGTGATCTCACGCTTGACCACGTCATCCCTCGTTCAAAAGGCGGAGCGCACACTTGGGAAAATCTGGTGACGGCCTGCCGCCACTGCAACCATCGCAAGGGTGGCAAGACGGTGCAGGAAGCGCGCATGAAGCTCATGGTCACACCCTACGAGCCGCGAGCCGGCGTCTACTACTCCATCGAGCGACGCCTGCATTCAGCCGCCATTGAAAACTGGATGAAGTTTCTGCCGGGGCTTGAAACCGCTTCCAACCTCGCACTCAGTCTCTCGAGTGATTAGCGGCCGGGTGGTGCGTTGTCGCGCCGCTCGCCGCTTGCGCCCCCCTTCACGGGGCGCTTTTTCTTTTTTGTCGAATCTGAACGGGCACGAAAGGGAACCACAATGTTAGACCTGAACCTGATACGCGATAAAACGGACTTTGTAAAGTCAGAGATCGCGAAGCTGAATGAGACCGCGCCGATCGATGAGATTATCGAGCTCGATCGTCGACGCCGGATATTGCTGAGCGAAACTGAGACCCTCAAAGCAGAACGCAACGCTGGCTCAAAAGAGACAGGCAAGAAACAGGCGGGTATCGAGCGTGATAGCCATATTGCCAGAATGCGCGAGCTGGGCGACCGTATCTCAACCATCGACGCGGAGGTGACTGAGGTTGACCGCGCGCTTAGACACAACCTGCTGCTTGTTCCGAACCTGCCCGAGCCAGGTGTTCCCATTGGAAAGGACGACTCCGAGAACGTGGTGACGGAGACTTGGGGCGCACCGCGCGAGTTTGACTTCACTCCGAAGCCCCATTGGGAACTGGGCGAAGCGCTCGGCATCATCGACTTCGAGCGCGGCATCAAGGTGTCCGGCTCACGCTTTTATATGTTGCGTGGAGCGGGGGCAAAGCTCCAGCGCGCGTTGATCTCCTGGATGCTCGACCTGCACACCGAAAAACAAGGCTACAGCGAGGTTTACCCGCCCTATCTCGTGCGCGACGAGGCTCTCATCGGGACGGGCAACTTACCCAAGTTTGCCGAAAATCAGTATCGGGATGACGAATCTGGACTTTGGTTGATTCCAACCGCCGAGGTTCCGGTGACCAACATGTACGGCGGCGAAATTCTGGACGCAGGCCAGTTGCCTGTCAACCACGTCGCGTACTCCGCTTGTTTCCGGCGCGAGCAGCTCAGTGGCGGGCGCGACGTGCGTGGGATCAAGCGAGGCCACCAATTCGACAAAGTCGAGATGGTCAAATTCTGCACCCCGGAGACCTCAGCGACTGAACACGCGACGCTCATTGACGACGCCGCCGAGGTGCTGGAGGTGCTCAACCTTCCATATCGCAAGGTCCAGATGTGTACTGGTGACCTGTCCTTTGTGTCAGCCAACAAGATCGATCTGGAGACGTGGGCCCCTGGGGCGGAAGAATGGCTGGAAGTGTCATCGTGCGCGAATTTCCACGATTTTCAGGCACGCCGAGCTAATATTCGCTACCGTCCTGCCGAAGGCGAGCGGCCGAGATTCGTTCACACACTGAATGGGTCAGGGCTGGCACTACCAAGAACCATGATCAGCGTGATTGAGAACTATCAGCGCGCAGACGGAAGCATCGAGGTCCCGGAGCCGTTGCGTGCGTACATGGGAGGTATGGAACGCATCAGCGGCATATAATGGCGTTGACTGTGGACCCGGTGACACCGTAACATTAGCGGATGTCCACGCCACTTGGAGAGGTGGCCGAGCGGCTTAAGGCGGCTGTCTTGAAAACAGCTGAGGTGTCACAGCCTCCGGGGGTTCGAATCCCTCCCTCTCCGCCGGATGTGTGGACATAGACACGTTTGGGAAGGTGCCAGAGAGGCCGAATGGGGCCGCCTGCTAAGCGGTTAAGGGCTGTTAAGGTCCTTCGAGGGTTCGAATCCCTCCCTTCCCGCTCCAGAAGAACGCGCCAGGCTACATCAGCCTGGCGCATCGCTGTTCGTGGCTAGTGCGTGGTGCTCGTGAGCTGTAGCCCGGTCAGTCCAATCAGAATCGTCAGCAGCGACACAATCTTCAGGATCTCTCGCGATTCTCCAAACCAGATCATGCCGGCCAGCGCTGTTCCAGCAGCCCCAATCCCAGTCCAGACAGCGTAAGCAGCGCCCACTGGCAGTGTCTTCAACGCTTGTGACAGCAGGAACAGGCTCCCGGACGCCGCGATCAGGAATGCAATCACCCATAGCGGACGCGTCAATCCCTGGCTGTTCTTGAGACTCAAGGCAAAGACGATTTCAAGCAGTCCAGCAACAAAGACATATATCCAGGCCATTACTCCACCTTCGAACTTTCTTCAAAACCAGAATTACTTACAGAACCGGCGATCATGTGAAGCAACGATTCGAGGAGATCCGCTCGTAACCGGTCGTCCGGAGGCGCAGCGTCAAACAGATCCGCGAACCACAATCCGTCGGCGGCCAGGCGCACCATGGTCGCAACCGTCGGATCGATTCCGTCCGAAGTTGCGCGCTCCTGCCAATGCGCAAAGTACGAACCGACCGGCGCCAACAACTCCGGGTTAACCGCTGCGGCGGCCATGAGTCCCGCCGACACGTCGTGCTCAGGGTCGGCCGCGAACGTCATCTTTACAAAGGCGCGCAGCCAGCGCCCCATCCCCGGCGGCTCGGACTCAACAGCCGTCTCGACATCTGCCTCAAAACGGGCAAGCACGTCCGCGACCATGCCTTCGATCAGAGCGTCCTTGGTCGGGAAGTGGTAAAGCAATCCACCTTTGCTTATACCGGCTGTGTCAGCTGCCGCCTCAAGGGTGAGTGAACCGGCGCCCCTGGTTCGCACAACATCAGCGGCGGCCTGCAGGATCATTTGTCGTGTGTCGGACCGGCCCAACCTGACTGCCATCATGCTACTCTCCAGCCATGAGACTCATTTACCAGCCTTTCATGTCTAACTATACCGTCCAGACGGTATAGTGACCACTGGAGCAATTGAACGGAAACCCAATGGACATGAACGAACGCATCCAGAAGGCCGTGGATAGCCGGATTTGGGCGGTTGTGGGCGCGTCGAACGACCGCAAGAAGTTTGGAAATCGTATCTATCGCGATCTGTTGGCCGCGGGTTACACAGTCTATCCGGTCAATCCAAATGAAGCACAGGTCGAAGGCGCTCCAGCCTTCGCCACGCTTGCTGAATTACCGCAGAAACCCGAGGTTGTCAACGTTGTCGTCCCATCACGGGTGGGACAAAAAGTCGCGCAACAAGCGGTCGAAACGGGTGTTCAGTTCCTCTGGTTGCAGCCTGGAGCGGAATCTGCCGAGCTCATCGAGAAGGCCGAAGCTATGGGGCTGGAAGTCATCCATCATGCCTGCGCCATGGTCGAGAAGCGCACCTGGACCTAGGCATACATGTGGAACCCCGGAGCCTCCCGCTCCGGGGTTCTCATTTGCGTCGTACCTAGATTTCGTCTATTTGAGCCTTCTGCAGGCGTCCACTGTAATCCACATAGATCGACTGCCACTCGGTGACGACATCAAGCGCGGCAATACCAGCTTCGCGATGGCCGTTGCCCGTCGCCTTCGTCCCGCCAAAGGGTAGCTGAATCTCTGCCCCGATCGTGCCAGCGTTGATGTACAGGATACCGGTGTAGATGTCCTGCATGGCCCGGAAAGCTCGGTTCACGTCGCGAGTGTAAATCGAGGCCGACAGACCGTACTCGACGCCGTTCACGACATCCAGCGCTTCTTCAAGCGAGTCGACCGGGATAACCGACGTCATCGGACCGAAAATCTCCTCTTGGGCTACCCGCATTTCAGCTTTGACGTTAGCAAAGATGGTCGGCTCGTGGAAAAAGCCTTTCGCTAGATCACCGCGATCGGCGATACCACCGCCGACAGCCACCGATGCGCCCTCCTGCTCAGCCACAGCGACATACGAATGCATGCGCTCAAGCTGTGATGCGCTGACGACCGGTCCGATATCCGTCGCGTCGTCCAGGCCGTTACCAAGCTTCATAGCGCTGGCTCGTTTCGCCAGCTCATGCACCACGTCATCCGCAAGGCTTCGGTGCGCAACGACCCGGCTGGCAGCAGTGCAGCGCTGTCCAGA
>JACCZH010000532.1 GCA_013696045.1 Chloroflexia bacterium | reverse complement strand
GGACGGGCCCCTCCCCTACGGAGCGACATGTGGTCGCAACGAGGAGATTGAGGGCAAGAAGCGTATGCCAGCGGAGGTAAGGGTCGTCGGACTCGACGGCATCCCGGAGGTACAACCCGGCGATGATCTGATTGCGATGATCGGCGACGCAATCGAAGCCAGCGACACCGGGCTGGTGGATGGCGACATCGTTATCATCACCCACAAGATCGTCTCAAAGTCGGAGGGGCAGCTCGTCGATCTCAACACGATCGAGCCATCCGCGCTCGCCCTGACATTCTCCCGGCGCTGGAACAAGGACCCACGCCAGACCGAGGTGGTCCTGAGAGAGAGCGTGCGCATCCTGAGAATGGAGCGCGGTGTGATGATTTGTGAAACACGCCACGGCTTTATCTGCGCCAACGCCGGAGTCGACGCCTCAAACGTGCCGGGCGATGATTCCGTCTGCCTCTTGCCGGCCCACCCTGACGACTCGGCGGCAACGATCCGTGACGGTCTGACGGCGCGCTTCGGAACCGCCCCGGCCGTTATTATTACCGATTCATTCGGCCGGCCCTGGCGCAGGGGCATCACGAACGTCGCCATCGGCGTCGCGGGCATGTTGCCGATCGCAGACTACCGTGGCACGACCGATGCGTGGGGCCACGATCTGAGGGTCACGATCATGGCCATCGCCGACGAGCTGGCCTCCACCGCCGAGCTCGTGGCCGGCAAGACCGACGCCCGCCCGGTGGCGATTGTTCGTGGTTACGCATATCCTAGAGGCCACGGTTCGGCGCGCGATTTGATTCTGGAGCCGGACAAGGATCTGTTCCGTTAATATGTAGAGACGTCTCGCTGATGGGACGTCTCCGTGCGACCTGCCGATCGTTCGAAAGAAGACGTCCCGCCGGGACGTCTCTACATAGCACATAATCTGACGAGGAGGAAACCAATGTCCGAGGACTACACCATCGACGCCTTTATCGGCGATGTGAAGCGCATACTGGCCGAGGACGGCGAGAACCATAGCGCCTTCGAGCGTATCCAGGAAAAGATGCAGACCCTCGTCAAGAACCCGGAATACACCGAGATTGACGAGGAAGCCGAGGCCGGCAACATCCACAGCGGCCGTCAGTCGCGTCCACTCTACGAGGACGAAAGCGGCATGATCCTGGTGCGGGCTCGTTTTGGCCCGGAGGCGATGACGCCAATCCACAGCCACGGCTCGTGGGGCGTCATCGGCGTTCTGAAGGGACGCGACCACTACCAGGTCTGGCAGCGCACCGACGAGGGCGACGGTCCGGGAGAGGCCAGCGTTGAGCTGATCGACGACCGTATCCTTGAGCCCGGCGACGCCGTCATCCTGCCGCCACCGCCCCAGGACATCCACGCCCAGCAGGGGCACGATGGAGAGGCGACCTACGAGTTCGTGCTGTTCGGCAAGAACGCCATGCAGAACCCGCGACTCTACTTCGACCCCGAGGCCGGCCACGCCGAGCTGGTGCATCTGAACCGTTAAAGCGGCCGCCATCGTCTGCGTAGCCGCGCAATGTATTGCGCCTTTCGTGTTGTCTCGAAACGTTTTGAGCGGCGACGATGCGCAATGAATTGTGCGGCTACGCCATATTGGGCTAAAGGGGGCCAGATTGCAGGTCAGATCGCTCGTCTGGATGGGTGTGCGCACCGGGCAGTTTCAGCAGATGGTCGCGTTCTACCGCGATGTGCTCTCGCTGGAGATGCTGAAAGATGAGCCCAACGCCGCCTGGTTTCGTCTCGCCGACGGTACCGAAGTGCATGTCTACGGCCCTGGAGACGAAGATCACAACTTCTTCGGACCGGGGCCGGTCGTCGGGCTGCTTGTGGACGATTTCGGGGTAGTGCGAGAACGCATGCTCGCGGCCGGCATCGAGTTCATCGGCGATGTTCAACAGGCGGACGGCTCCACCTGGAATCATTTCCAGGGACCCGACGGCAATGTCTACGAGATCATGCAGCGGGAATAGATTCCCGCGAGGAACCCTTCGTGACGCAAAAACGTCTACTCAGTAGAGTAGCCGGATCAACAGCGACGAGAAGGGGAGAGCGATGCTACCCAGATTCACGATTGTGGCCCTCGCGATGTTGATGCTCGTTGCCTGCGGTGGCGCCACGGAGCAGGCTACTCCCACAAGCAGTGGCCAGTCCCTCGACACAACCCCGACAGTGACAGCCACGCCCGAAACGACCCCAACCGCACTGGCTGCAACACCGACCATCAAACCCGAAGCCGCCGCAACACCCACGGCTGCTGTCGCTGTCGAACTGCCCGAAACAATCTGGACGCTTACCTCCCTCAACGGCGAGACCATCGACACCGCCGCAACCATCACGCTCTCCTTTCGTGATAGTTTGGCAAGTGGTCAAGCCGGCTGCAACGGCTACAGTGGTGGCTACACGGCCAATCCCGAGGGTGACTTGTCATTAGGCGAGATCGAACAGACAGCAATGGAGTGCCAGGAACCTGCCGGCATCAAGGATCTGGAAGGCGCTTACATGGACGCCCTGAGCGATGTCGAGCGCTACCGCCTCACCGATACCAGGCTCGAGCTTGCAAACGCCAGCAGCGAAACGACGCTCATCTTCACGAGCGGCGAGCAGGCGGACCTCGACGGCACGTTCTGGAGTGTGGTCACGCTTGATGGTGATCTTTTGA
>JACCZH010000288.1 GCA_013696045.1 Chloroflexia bacterium | reverse complement strand
GGCGTTGATTGGCCCCATCTTCATATCGGCTCTGCCATGATTGACACAGACCGAAACGACATCGGCCGGCGATTCTCCGCACGACACCTGCCCACCAGCCGCATATCAATTGAACAGGTCGTTGAGGCACTCATCACGCAATTCGATGTGACACCTCTGCGCACTGATTGGCAACATGTCCTGGACGCGGGAAAGGCAACGTTCGAGCAATCCCGTACCTGGGCTTGATTCAACCTGTTCCTGGTTCTCACTGGAGAGAAAGGGTCACCGCACATGACGACGCTTCCCGTACCTTCCAAACGCACCGTACATGGCGCCGCCGGCCTGATTCGGAGAGGGGAGGAAATCCTGCTCGTCCATCAACAAGATCACGACAATCCCGAGTCAAATTGGGCACTGCCAGGTGGTGTTGTTGAGCATGATGAACTGGTAATCGAAGCCCTGGTGAGGGAGATTCGCGAAGAGACGGGCCTGATTGTCGCACCACCATTTCGCTTGCTCTACGTTGCCCAGCACGAAGACGCGCATGAGTCAATCCTGGCACTGATATATGAGATCGAAAATTGGACTGGTGAACTTGCCTGCGACGATCCGGACGGAGAAATTCTTGAACCACGTTGGCTCCCCGAGAGTGATGCCATTGCCCGACTCGAGCGTCTCACCTGGCGAGTCATGCGTGAGCCTATTGTTTCTTACCTACGCAACGAAACCGGGCCGGGCGCAAGCTGGTTCTACCGTGCCGGCAAGGATAACGAAGCAATGCTCGTCACCCGCATCGAAGGGTATTGAATGACATCCCAGCGCATCATCCTGCACATCACCACACGCAGACAATGGCAACAAGCTCTTGAGAGCGGTGTCTACACCGCGGATTCGCTCGAAACCGAAGGATTCATCCACTGCTCGCTGCCGAAGCAGGTCGTCTTCGTGGCGAATAGCCGCTATCGTGGGGAGACCGGGCTCATCCTGCTCCGCATCGACAGCGATCGCGCGGCGCCCGAGATTCGGTATGAGGGCGAGATCGACCGGTATCCGCATATCTATGGCCCGCTGAACACCGATGCGGTGATCGACCTACTCGATTTCCCGCCGGAGAACGACGGACGCTTTATCTTACCCGCGGCGTTGTCCGAACCTCCAGCGGTGTAGCGACGCAACAACTCCTGCGTGCGATACTGATCCAAAGACCTGTACGCAGTGAGGGAGTGTGGCACGTGGCAGTTACCGGCTTTGAGATCCACAAGCGTGGCTCATATGATGATGGGCGCGAGTTCGGTTCGACGGGAGCATACGAGCGGATTGATGGAACGCTGACGTTCACGGTCGATCCTGGGCATGAGGCCAACAGAGCAATCATTGACCTTGAGCTCGCGCCACGCGACGCGCAGGGCAGGGTCCAGTTCCAGTCCGACTTGACGTTGATCGCGCCGCTGGACCGCAGCCGGGGCAACGGACGGGCGCTGGTCGAACTGCCCAACCGCGGACGCAAGCTGATTCCGCGTCACTTCAACCGCTCGGCGACTGAGGCGCCGCCGTCCTCCAACATCCTCCCCGGCGATGGCTTCCTGTTCCGTCATGGATACACCGTTGGCTGGATCGGCTGGCAGTGGGATGTCTTTCGCAACGAGGCGCTGATGGGGCTGGACGCGCCACAGGCACTCATTGACAACGAGCCTGTACAGGGCCTGGCCGTGGTTGAGATCCATCCAACCGTGCTCGAAAAGACCCGGCTACTCGCGAACCGCCAGCACCAGCCCAACCTGGCCGCCAACGTCAACGATCCAGACGCAATGGTCACCGTGCGCGACTGGGAAGACGGTCCGGAAACAATCCTCCCACGCGACCAGTGGAGCTTCGCCAGGGAAACCGAGGACGGCGTTGTGCCCAGCACCGAACACATCTACATGGAAGCTGGTTTCGAGCCCGGCAAGCTGTATCACGTTGTCTATACTGCCCACGGAGCGCCGGTGGTCGGCGCAGGACTGCTTGCGGTTCGCGACGTGGCCTCGTTCCTGAAATCCACGGGCGAGAGTAATCCAGTTTCGGGGTCGATTGAGAAGGTGTACGGCTTCGGAATGTCGCAGACGGGCCGGATGCTGCGGCACTATCTCTATCTGGGACTAAACGTCGATGAGGATGGCCAGATGGCCTACGACGGGCTGATACCGCATGTGGCCGGCGCCCGCCGGGGCGAGTTCAACCACCGCTTTGCCCAGCCGTCGGTGCAATCAACTCCGGGTTTCGGGCATACCTTCCCGTTCGCGGACGAGGCGATGGAGGACATCTACAGCCCATCCGGAGCGGGACTGCTCAGCAGGCAACGTGAGGCAGGACACGTACCGAAGATCATCTACATCAACACCTCGGCCGAGTACTGGCGCGGCGACAGCTCGCTGATGCATACCGACCCGGCAGGGAAACGGGACATCGAGCCATCTCCCGAATCACGCATCTACCTCTTCGCCAGCACCCAGCACGGTCCCGGTATGGTTCCCCAGACAGACTACAATCCCAACGATGGCGGGCGCGGGCGCTACGGCTTCAACACCGTTGAGTACACGCCGTTGCTGCGCGCCGCGCTGGTGAACCTCGACCGCTGGGTGACGGACGGAACCGAGCCGCCGGAGAGCGCCTACCCGCGTCTCTCGGACGGATCAGCTGTTGCGCCGGTTCAGGTGCTGGAGCATTTCCGGTCCATCCCCGGCATGCACTTGCCTGATCCAGAACGGCTGCCGGCCCTGCGTCAGGTTGATCTCGGCCCGGACGCCGGCCAAGGCATCGGTCACTATCCAGTGCGCGAGGGCGAACGCTATCCCGCCTACGTCTCGAATGTCGATAGCGACGGCAACGAGATCGCAGGACTACGGCTGCCCGACCTGACCGTCCCGCTCGGCACGCACGCCGGCTGGAACCCGCGTCACCCGGAAACCGGCGGGCCCGAGCAGATCATGTCCATGCAGGGCTTCACGCAGTTCTTCGCTCGTACCCGCGCCGAGGGCGAGGCGAACGATGACCCGCGCCCCTCGATCGAGGAACGCTATCCTAACAAGGAATCCTACCTGTCCGAAGTCCGCAACCAGGCCGAGCTGCTCGCCCACGACCGCTACATCCTCTCCGAGGACATTGACCTGATCGTGTCGGGTGCGGCGGAGCGCTGGGATCACCACATCTCGACATAGCGAGAGATGAAAACTTGACAAAACGAGACATAGCGCCCATAGTAGAGGGGTAATTCTCAATGCCCGGCGCTGTCTGATTCAGAATCTGCATGTTCTGAGCCGTAATGGAACAACGTGTCTAACAAATATCCGTCGACATGATGGCTGAGAGGAGTAAGCGGGATGTAACAACGAATGTTTCACAGTGACGATGAGCAAACCGCACGCGAGTAGAAGGAGAGCTTTCGATGACTGCGACACAAACCACTCCCGTGACCTGGGAGATCTCCGGAGATTACTTCGAGAACTGCAATTGCGATGTTATCTGCCCCTGTGTGGCATCGCCCCTCGGCCCCCTGGCGGCGCAGCCAACCCAGGGAGCGTGCGAAGCTCCACTCGCGTTCCATGTTGACTCGGGTTCATACGGCGACGTCACACTGGACGGACTAAACGCCGTCGTCGTTTTGCGAACGCCCGGCCCAATGGGAGAAGGGAACGGCTCAGTAGCCCTCTACCTGGACGAACGCGCCGATGACGGCCAGCGCGAAGCGCTCACCGCGATCTTCTCGGGCCAGGCTGGCGGTCCGATGGGAGCCCTCGCGCCGCTCGTCTCCGAGATTCTGGGTGTTAAATCTGTTCCCATCAACTTCCACATGGAGAAGCGCCACCGCTCTGTCGAGGTGCCAGGAATCATGCAACTAGCCGTGAGCGCCACGCCGAACATCAATCCAGATGAAGAGACGTGGCTGACGAACGCGCATCCACTGTTTCCGGAGAAAGTCGCCGTCGCGGCGGGAGACTCCGGCAGCGTGTACGAGGACTACGGCATGCGCTGGGACAACTCCGGCAAGAGCGGCCTGTACGCACCCTACACCTGGACCAACGCCTGATTCCTCTTCGGTGGTTAGCTTGCATCGGAGAGGAAGTACAGCGTGCAGATCCACGCAACATCTGCCCACCAGCAGCGGGCGCCCATCCTGATCGCGTTGTTCCTTGTGGCCGCGGCCCTGTGGCTCACGATCATCATCTGGGCGCGGGGTATGGAGAGCATGTCCGGCACAATGGGCCTGGGGCTGGCAGCTTTCGTCGTGGTGTGGGCACTCATGATGGCCGCGATGATGTTGCCGTCGTCCTACATGATGATTTCACTCTATGCGCGCACCCTCCAGATACAGCGCAATCGTCGCCTGGCGACCTTCGTCGGCGGATACGTTCTGGCCTGGTCGCTGACCGGTATCCCGGCTTTTGCTCTCGCCTGGATTGCTGGCAGGGTCACGATGGATTATCCAGGGTGGGCGGCCGGCACGGCTGCGCTGATTTTCGCCACCACCGGCGTGTATCAGCTGACATCACTCAAGGATCGCTGCCTGCGTCACTGCCGGACGCCTATCAGCCATCTGTTGCACTACAGCAGCTACCGCGGCCGTTTCCGGGATCTACGCGCCGGGCTGCACCACGGCTTGTACTGCCTGGGGTGTTGCTGGGGCCTAATGGTGTTGATGGTGGCGTTTGGCGTCATGAACCTGGCGGCAATGATCGTCCTGGCGGGCGTCGTCGCGCTTGAGAAGCAATGGTCCCATGGTGAAAAGGTCTCCAGAGTGGTGGGCGTGGTCTCGCTCATACTCGCGGTCGGGGTGATTTTCATCCCTGATCTCGCACCGGGTCTACAAGGCGCGATGATGGACAGCATGTGACGGGCGCAGCAGACCAGTAGAAGGAATCTACCCGCCGATACGTGACATCTCCACCTTACGCAGCGGGATCGTCGCCGCTGAGCGGATTTCGGAGTAACGGTCGGCCCTCACGCTCCAGACGGAACGCAGAAACGCGCCGATCTGTTCGTCGGAGGAGCCGTTGCGCAACAGCGTCCGGAAATCATGGCCCTCGGCGCCGAACAGGCAGGTGTAGAGCTCGCCGTCGGCCGAGAGACGGGCGCGGGTGCAGGAGCTGCAGAAGGGCTGGGTCACTGAAGAGATGATGCCGATCTCGCCTGCGCCGTCGAGATAGCGGTAGCGGTCGGCCACCTCGCCATAGTAATTCGGGTCGGCCGGCGTGAGCGCCCACTCAGCGCCGATCTTCTCGATAATCTCGGTTGCCGGAACAACATCATCCATGCGCCAGCCGTTGGTAGAGCCGACGTCCATATACTCAATGAAGCGCAGAATGATGCCGGTGCCGCGGAAATGGCGCGCCATATCCACGATGCTGACATCGTTGACCCCGCGTTTGACCACCATGTCGATCTTGACCGGCTCCAGACCGGCGGCGAGGGCATTGTCAATGGCCGTGAGCACCTTGGAAACGGGGAAGTTGA
>JACCZH010000271.1 GCA_013696045.1 Chloroflexia bacterium | reverse complement strand
TGACTTGCAGGAGTGCCTTCTCCAGGAGCTGGAGCTGGCGAAACAATAGGCCGGCACAGAGGCCGGCCGCTACAGAGCGGAAAACAAGGAGCAGGCAATGGCGAAAACGGAGACACGCAGGACATTCAAGCCGGTGGAGACGCGGGTCGATTTTCCGGCCATGGAGCGCAAGCGGCTGGAGTGGTGGTACGGCTCAGGGGTGGTCGAGAAGTACCTGCACAGGAACGATGGCTCGGAGCGGCGCTACTCGTTTCTGGACGGGCCGATCACGGCCAACAATCCGATGGGTGTCCATCATGCTTGGGGACGCACCTATAAAGATCTCTACCAGCGCTATCACGCCATGCTGGGCGAGGAGCAGCGCTTTCAGAACGGCTTTGACGCCCAGGGGTTGTGGGTTGAGGTCGAAGTCGAGAAGGAGCTGGGCTTCACCAACAAGCGCGACATCGAGGTCTACGGGATCGACAGGTTTGTCAATCTTTGTAAAGAGCGTGTCCTTAAATACGCCATGGTGCAGACCGAGCAGACCAAGCGGCTCGGCAACTTCATGGACTGGGACAACTCCTACTTCACGATGTCCGATACCAACAACTACACGATCTGGCACTTCCTGAAGGAGTGCCATAAGCGCGGCTGGATCTACAAGGGCGACGACTCGATGCCCTGGTGTCCGCGCTGCGGCACCGGGCTCTCGGAGATGGAGATCAACGAGGGCTACCAGGAGCGCACCCACCGCTCGATCTATGCTTTCTTCCCGCTGGACGACGAGGACGCCGCGCTGATGGTCTGGACGACGACGCCCTGGACCTTGCCGGCCAACGTCGCGGCCTCGGTACATCCCGATCTGACCTATCTGAAAGTGCGCCAGAACGAGCGCAACTTCTACATCGCTGAGGAAGCCGCGCCGCACGCGCTCAAGGGCGAGTATGAGGTCATCTCGAAGGTGAAGGGCTCGGATCTGGTTGGCAAGACGTATCGCGGTGCGTTCGACGAGCTGCCGGCGAATGAGGGTATCCAGCACCGGGTGATCGCCTGGGAAGACGTTGCAGCTGACGAGGGTACCGGTATCGTGCACACCGCGCCGGGCTGTGGCAAAGAGGACTACCATCTCTCGAAAGAGTTCGACTTGCAGGTTATCGCGCCGATTGACGAGTTTGGTGTCTTTCTTGAAGGCTTTGACTTCCTGACCGGCCAGGCTGCCCACGACGTGTCCGGCGCGATTGTCAAGAATTTGCGTGAGAAAGACCTGCTCTACCGCGATCACGACTACACGCATCGCTATCCGACGTGCTGGCGTTGCAAGACGGACGTCGTCTTCCGTGTGGTTGACGAGTGGTACATCTCGATGGACGGCATGCGTGAGCGGCTGGCGGAGATTACCCACGATATCCGCTGGATTCCCGAGTTCGGCCTGGACCGCGAGCTGGACTGGCTGAGGAACATGGATGACTGGATGATCTCGAAGAAGCGCTACTGGGGCCTGGCGCTTCCGATCTATGAGTGCGAGTCCTGCGGCCACTTTGACATCATCGGCTCCAAGGCTGAGCTGGAGGAGCGATCCGTCTCCGGCTGGGAGCAGTTCGAGGGTAACTCGCCGCACCGGCCCTGGGTTGATGAGGTGAAGATTGCCTGCTCAAGCTGTGGCGACGTCGTGTCGAGAATTGCGGACGTCGGTAATCCATGGCTGGATGCTGGCATCGTGCCGTTCAGCACGATGTTCTACACCGAGGACCGTGAAGAGTGGGAGAAGTGGTTCCCTGCGGACTTCATCACCGAGTCCTTCCCCGGCCAGTTCCGCAACTGGTTCTACTCCATGCTGGCGCAGTCGGTGGTGCTGGCCGACGAAGCGCCGTACAAGACGGTGCTCGGCTTTGCCCTGCTGCGCGACGAGCATGGGCGCGAGATGCACAAGAGTGCTGGCAACTCGATTCCCTACGACGAGGCCGCCGACCGGATGGGCTCGGATGTCATGCGCTGGCTCTACTGCAACCACAACCCGACGGTGAATCTGAACTTCGGCTACGGTCTGGGCGACGAGGTACGGCGGAGATTCATCCTGCCGCTCTGGAACTCGTATGCCTTCTTTACAAACTACGCCGCGCTGGACGGGTTCGATCCGACGGATCCGGCCAACGATGTGCCGCTGGCTGAGCGCACGCTGCTGGATCGCTGGATCATCTCGCGCCTGCAAGCCGTTATTGCAGAGGTCAATGAGCGGCTGGCCGACTATGACGCGGCCGCGGCGACCCGCGTGCTGGAGTACTTCACCGTCGAGGAGCTGTCGAACTGGTATATCCGCCGCAACCGGCGGCGCTTCTGGAAGACCGAGGCAGACCGTGACAAGGCGGCTGCCTACCAGACGCTGCACGAGGTGTTGACGACGCTTTGCGGGCTGCTTGCGCCGTTCATCCCGTTCACGGTTGAGGAGATGTATGAGAATCTGGTCCTCTCGGTCCAGCCGGATGCGCCGGTCTCGATTCATCTGACGGACTTCCCAGTGGCGGACCAATCCAAGGTGGACGCCGAGCTTAACCGCGACATGGCCGGCTTGCTGGCTGCCGTGAGCGTGGGCCGCGCGGCGCGCAACAAGGCCAGCGTTAAGGTGCGCCAGCCGCTGCCGACGGTCTTTATCTGGGCGCGCGACCGCCGGGTGGTTGAGGCCGTCGAGAGTATGCAGGACCAGCTGCTGGACGAGCTAAACGTGAAAGAGCTGAAACGCATTGATGACCCGAGCGAATACGCCACCTACGGCGTGCGTCCGAACTTCGCGCTGCTCGGCCCGAAGTACGGCAAGCAGTTGAACGATATCCGCCAGGCGCTGACGCAGGTTGATGCTGCTGAGGTTGCCCGCACGCTTCGATCTGACGGCAATGTGTCGATCTCGGTAAACGGTGAGACAATCGAGCTTTTGCCTGAGGAAGTGCTGGTGGATGTTAGCGAGCGCGAGGGCTTCAATGTCGCCGAAGACGGTGACCTGCTGATGGCGCTCGACGTCACCCTGACACCGGAACTGGTTGCCGAAGGTCTGGCGCGTGACTTTGTGCGTGGCGTCCAGGACGCTCGCAAGAAGGCCGGCCTTCAGATTGAGGACACAATCAACCTTGTCCATGCCGCCACCGGGGGCGATGCAACAGCGATTGAGTCCCACGCGGGCTACATCAAGGCCGAGACGCTATCGACCGCGCTTTCGGCCGGTGATGTTTCAAACGAGGCGCACACAGACCAGGTTAAGATGGGCGATGGCGTGGTCCAGATTGGTTTGAGCCGGGTCGGGTCGTTGCTGGATAATCGGTAGCGAGTGGCGTTTGAGTGCGGTGCTTGTGAACGTCTTTCGCCACGATAGTTTTCCGTAGCCGCGCAATACATTGCGCGGCTACTGAGCGTGCTGGCTATGCAATCACGTTGATTTCCCGCGCGAACGCATCCCAGTTGCGGATGAGATAGTCGTTGTCTCGCATGATCATGTCGCCGTGACCGTCGCGCCACATGGCGGCGAACGCGGGTTCACCGGCCTCAGCCCAGGCTTTCATGCTGTCATGAAGTGCGCGTTGTCGCCGGGAGATCGTGGGTAGAAGCTCTGCAAGGTCGCCCAGTCCATAGGCGTCGCAGAACAGACGCAGCCGACGTGACTGCTCGGCGACTGTGCCAGAGTCGGGGCCATCATACAGGGGAACGAAGCGCCAGAGGGCGTGCGCGACGTCCCAGATCCGGGGTCCTGGCGTGGCAAAGTCCCAGTCGATGAAGGCAACCGCCTGCCCATCGTGAACAACCGTGTTCCACGGCGCGATGTCGTTGTTGCAGATGACCTCGCAGGTGGTCGGCGCGCCTACTTGAAAGTGCCAGGGTGCGTCGAGTACCGGTACGAAGCTGGTGGTCGCGTCGTGATACCGGAGCAGGAGCCGGGCAACCTCGGCCAGCGCCTCGTCCGTCCCAAAGCTCACCCTGGGATCGGAACTCGTTTCTCCTTCGATATAGTTGAGAACTTCGCGCCCCTGCCCGTCGAAGTCCAGCACACGCGGCGCGGCCTCGAAGCCGACACGTTCCAGGTGACGCAGCAGGGGGTGAATGGCCGGTGTCCACGGTCCTGTCCTGCGCCGCACAGTGGTCCCGACTCGCGTCGCGCCGGTCACATTTCCGTCTGGAAATGGAATTTCTACTTCTTCCGTCGCATTCATCGCTGTCGTTCCACCTTTATGCGTGCCCTGCTATCAGAGCTGGATGAGAGGGTATCGTCGCCGGCTCTCTGAGCCTCGATCCAGAGGCGCCCAGGTTCTCCGGATATGCGGATCGCTCCACCTTGCATGGTAGCGCTCAGATATGCCAGCACGGCATGCAGAAAGATGATGAGCCCGGCCATCTCCAGCGACTCCTCGACGGTGGCGATGAGCACGTAGGTCATGTCAGCATTCTGGTCGATGGATTCATAGTACGCGCCGCCAATTGCCTCGAACACGAGCGCCCCTGTGACGAAGGTGACGGCGGCTATTACCAACAGCATCCGCGTCCGCGACGGCAGGGCGAGCATGAAGCGGAGGTAGGCGAGAGCGAAGAGCGCCACGGCAACGCCGGCCGGGATGATCCAGCCAAAAAACAGGAACCCCTGCAAGTCGAATGCCCTGCGCAGTGGCTCGATGAAGCGTTCATGTACCTCAACAATTTCGTCCCAACCGAGTAATAGAAAAACCAATGCCAGGCCAGCCCAGTGACGTGTCCAGCGGTCACTCACCAACCGCTTTATGACGGCGATGCCGGCGAGCGCAACCGCGCTGGCAAGCATGAGTGCCGCCTGGAACGTCGTTGGGATGTTGCGCTCGCGGTCGATGTTTGTAAACGAGACGATGTCCCGCTCTGGGTGCCAGTCGAATGCCCGGACAGCTAATTGTCCGGCGACGCTGACGATCACCAGCACAACCGCCACGATGACGAGCGCCTTCGTGAGCGTGGCAACACCTATCTGGAGCCGCATCTGCGCCGGTGGAGTTTCCCTGTTCGATAACAATGCGATGTTCCCTCACCCATGAAACGGAAACAGTGACCTCTGCCGGTCACATGTTTCATCTTGCCATCATACTGGCCCAATTCCGCACGTTAAGCGCTTACCGAATCCTAGCCCGTCTGTAACTGAACGAACACATCCACTCCCTAGCCTCAAAGCAGCGACTGAGTTGGTTGTAGGAGAGGGAGATAGTATGGCCCTGAAGGACACGGAGATCGGTGCGACTGCGGGCGTGCGCCGCGAGGATGACGAGGTAGTTCGTTCGGGCGGCGGCAAGGGCGAGATCTTTGCCGACCTCATGGAACGGCGGATCAGCCGGCGCGGTCTGTTGAAGGCTGGTGCTGCGAGCGCGGCCGGCGCGTTGGTGCTAACGGTTCCCGGCGTGGGCAACTTTCCCGCAGAAGCCCAGGGAGCTTCGATGAAGCCGGGCACAATCAAGTTCACGCCAATTGCGCCTCAACCGGTTGACAGCCAGCAGATCGTCTTGTCGGAAGGTCACACCTGGGCGCCCCTGCTGCGGTGGGGTGACCCTATTCGCCACGACGCGCCGGAGTTTGATCCTGAGAACCAGACCCCTGAAGCCCAGGCTCAACAATTCGGCTACAACTGCGACTACATCGGGTTTCACAGCCTTCCGTTTGTTCCCGGCCGGGCATCGAAGCGCGGTCTGTTGTGGGTAAACCATGAGTACACGAATGAAGAACTCATGTTTGCCGGCTATGAGTTCGGCAACCCGACCCCCGGGCAGGTGAATATCGGTCTGGCGGCTCACGGCGGAACGATTGTGGAGTTGTCGCGTGACGCCAATGGCATTATGTATGTTGACATGCGCTCCGAATATAACCGCCGCATCACCGGCACGACACCGATGCGCTTGAGTGGACCGGCAGCCGAGCACGAGTGGGTGACGACACAGGATGACCCTTACGCACAAACCGTACTCGGCACGCTGAACAACTGTGCTGGCGGCATTACGCCCTGGGGCACCGTGCTGACTTGCGAAGAGAATTTTCACCAGTATTTTGGCAATCTCCAGAATCTCGACAGTGATGATCCCCGTTACGACGTCCACGACCGGTACGGTCTACCGGAAGAGGATTCCGAGCGGCTCTGGGAACGTTTCCACCCACGCTTCAACATCGCAGTTGAGCCGAACGAGGCGTTTCGCTTTGGCTGGGTCGTTGAGATCGATCCATACAACCCCGAACAGACTCCGGTAAAGCGCACCGCCATGGGCCGGTTCCGCCATGAGGGCGCAACCTTTGGGTACTCGCCCAGCGGCCGGGTCACATTTTACAGTGGTGACGACGCTCAATTCGAGTATGTCTACAAGTTCGTGTCGGACAACGCCTGGGATCGTTCAAAACGCGGTATGAACCAGAACCTGCTTGACGAGGGTGTGCTGTACGTGGCCACTTTCAATGATGATGGTAGCGGCGAGTGGCTGCCTCTCATCTATGGCGAAGGTCCCTTGACTGAAGAGAATGGTTTTACCTCACAGGGCGATGTCATGATCAAAACGCGCGAGGCCGGGGATGCGCTCGGCGCGACCAAGATGGACCGGCCGGAGGATATCCAGCAGAATCCGGTTAACAAAAAGGTGTACATCGCTTGCACCAACAACAGCCGGCGCGGTGTCGACGATAACCCAGGCGTCGATGAAGCGAATCCGCGTCCCGAGAATGTCAACGGTCACATCATCGAATTGACTGAAACCGATGATGATGCCGTCTCGACCACGTTCACCTGGGACATATTCATTCTGTGCGGCCTGCCGGGAGATCCAAGCACGTACTTCGCAGGCTTTCCAAAGGAGAACGTGAGCCCGATCGCCGCGCCGGACAACGTTAACTTTGACATCGACGGGAACCTCTGGATCTCGACTGACGGTCAGCCACGGCCTATCGGTTATGCCGACGCGCTGCACGCGGTACCGACGTCAGGCGCCGAACGGGGAAATCTGCAACAGTTTCTGGCCGTAGTCGCTGGGTCCGAGTGCGCCAGCTTTGACTTCACGGATGACAATCGCAACCTCTTCGTCGCGGTCCAGCATCCGGGCGAAGGTGGCACGATCGAGGAGCCGGTGAGCACTTGGCCCCACGATGAAACCGGGTACGCGCGCCCGACAGTGATCCAGGTCTGGGCCGATGATGGTCGCAAAGTTGGTGGCGGTGACGTGCCAGCCCGCTTCAAGCGTTAATCTTGGCTTCGAGGTGGTGCGGGAAGGTTACAGAACCTTCCCGTTTTCCTATTCCAACTGGCCGAACAGGTTGTTGAGCGACTCTGCCAGGGTAGGGTGAGCGTAGATTCCGTCACGCAAGGATTGGTACGTCAAGCCGCCCATCATCGCAGTCTGGATCAGGCTCATGGTCTCGCCACCCTCGATGCCGAGGACTGCCGCACCAAGGATCTTGTCCGTTTTGGAGTCAACAATCGCCTTCATCATGCCGCGCGTCTCGTCAGTTTCCAGAGCGCGGGCGACGCTGCTCATCGGCATCGCTGCGACCCTAATGCTGAGCCTTTGCTTCCTCGCCTGGCTCTCCGAGAGTCCCGCCCGGCCGAGTTGAGGGTCGATGTAGGCGACGTAAGACACTATACGGTCTGTAATGGTGCGATTGCCGCCTTCAATGAGGTTCGTGCGCAGAACGCGGAAATCGTCGTAGGAGATGTGGGTGAAGGCTGGCTGTCCCGCCACTTCCCCCATCGCCCAGATGCCGGGCATGTTGGTCTCCAGCCGTTCGTTGACCTTGATGAAGCCGCGTTCGTCCATGTCAACACCGGCTGCCGCCGGGTCGAGTGCATCGGTGTTCGGTGTGCGGCCAACTGCGATCAGGAGATGCGACCCATCGATGATCTCTTCTCCTCCGGGGCCGGAGACGATAACCTGGACACCGTTACTTGTGGATTCAACACACTTGGCGTCGCTCTGAAGCAACACACGGATGCCGTCGTCCTCAAGGATGTCTTTCACAGCGTTGGCGACGTCGTCATCTTCGCGGCCTAACAACTGGTCGCCGCGCTGGATGATCGTGACCTCGCTGCCGAAGCGGCGGAACATCTGGCCAAACTCCAGGCCGATGTAGCCGCCTCCGATCACGATCAGGTGTTTGGGAACTTCGTCCAGCTCCATGATCGAGGTGGAGTCGTAGTGACACACGTCGTCGATACCGTCGATGGGCGGCGTGAGGTTGCGGGTGCCAGTGTCGATGAAGATCCTCTCCGCCGTCAGGGTCGTTTCTCCGCCATCGTTCAGCGTGACCTGCACCATCTTGTCGCCGGTGAAGCGTGCCTCGCCCATCAGGAGATCCACGCCTTCAGTGCCGGTGACGGCGCTCTCGCTACCTTTATGGAACATCTCCACAATGTCGCGCTTGCGTTGACGGACCGCGGTCATGTCAACCGAGATCGGTCCGGTTTGCACGCCATAGTCACCGCCGCGCCGTGCAAGGTGCGCGACCCGCGCGCTGGCGATCATCGTCTTGGTGGGCGTACAACCTACGTTCACGCAGGTTCCGCCGACGTGCTCTCTCTCGATGATGGCGGTCTTCCAGCCGTGCTCCGCAAGCGCGGTAGATAGCGGTCCCCCCGATTGGCCGGCGCCGATCACGATAGCGTCGTAGTGGGTTACTTCTGGCATGTTGATCTTTCTATATGCGTCTCGAAATACACATCGTTGTAAACGTTTACTGTATCAAGCACAAGAATAACCTGCTGGATTATTCCAGCGGGTTAGCTCAGCCGACGAGGTTCATTTTGGTCTAGCCGAGTGCCTTCTCATGTCGGCTCGGGTACGTTTGCCGCGCCCAGCGCAGGGCGTCGGCAACGGTCACGTCATATAGGCCGGCCTCAGGTACATCAATGAGAGGCAGGTCTGCTTTTTCAAGCTCAGCCAGTCAGTAGTCGGTGATGTCGGAGACATCGAGTGCCTCGATGCCGAGGAATTCCCGCTCACCCTTGTCGAGCTTCGGCGCGTCCCAGAAGATCCAGAATGGCGAGTTGCGCTCGTCAGGATCGTCGGCGATACGCTCCTTGAAC